>JANNGN010000205.1:0-21279 GCA_031403895.1 Rubrivivax sp.
CATCACGCCAAACAGAAACGGGATGTCGCCGCCCGAACGCAGGCGCACGTATTCATCAGCCTTGGCCGCCGTGCGCGTGAAGCGCGGGTCGACGACGATCATCTTGCAGCCGCGCTCCTTGGCATGCAGCATGTGCAGCATGCTCACCGGGTGGGCTTCTGCGGCGTTGCTGCCGATGTACATGGCGGCACGCGAGTTCTGCATGTCGTTGTACGAATTGGTCATCGCACCGTAGCCCCAGGTGTTGGCCACGCCGGCGACGGTGGTGCTGTGGCAGATGCGGGCCTGGTGGTCGGTGTTGTTGGTGCCCCAGAAGGACACCCACTTGCGCATCAGGTAGGCCTGCTCGTTGTTGTGCTTCGAGCTGCCGACGAAGAAGAGCGAGTCGGGACCGCTCTGCTTCTTCAGTTCCAGCATCTTGGCGCTGATCTCGGTCAGCGCCACGTCCCAGCTGATGCGCTGGTACTTGCCGCCCACCAGCTTCATCGGGTACTTCAGACGGAATTCACCGTGGCCGTGCTCGCGCAGCGCGGCGCCCTTGGCGCAGTGCGCGCCCAGGTTGATGGGGCTGTCGAACACGGGCTCCTGTCGCACCCAGACGCCGTTTTCCACCACCGCATCGACAGCACAGCCGACGGAGCAGTGGCCGCAGACGGTGCGCTTGACCTCGACCTTGCGCGTGCCGTCAGCGGCCTTGGCGCCTTCGGCCGCATCGGCCTTCTTCACGAGCGTGAGTTGCGACGCGGCAATGCCGGCGCCCACGCCCATGCCCGAGCGGCGCAGGAACGCGCGGCGGTCCATCGTGGGGACAGTGCGCTGCACGCTGCGCGCAAGGGTGGACACCAGACGCGAGCCGGCAGCAGAGGTTTGGGTGGATGAGCTTGATTTGCGGGTCAGCAACATGATGCGTCCTCGTTCAGGGCTGCGGCTGCAGCTATCGTGGGCAGGCGGGGCGCGGTGAGCGTGCTGTGTACGCCACCGTCAGGAGTGTTCGTGGCAAGCAGCGAGCGCCGCTCAAACGCGTGCGGTCTGGTAGTAGCGGGCGACGTGTTCGGTAAGCTGATAGCCACCTTCGGCAGCTTTCGGCAAGGCAGCCGTCACCGCCGGGGCCGCAGTCTTGAGCAGCGGCAGCGCCACCGCTGCAGCAGCCACTGCGCCCACCGCACCGGCGCCGGCAAACAAGGTGCGGCGCGACAAGGGTGCAGCGGTCGCGACAGGGTTTGATTTCTCGCTCATCATGTCTCCTCGGGTTTTGCATGCAGCAGGCACCATCGCGGCCTGTACGCACATCCATCCCTAGATTAGCGCTCAGGCCACGGCTCGCTTCAATCCGTGCGCACCCGGGTGGACCCTGGACAACTGCGACAAGTTGTCGCGCTCATGGCCAGGCTGTCGCATTCGGTTGCAACAAGCACGCCGCACGCACACGCAAACCTCAGCCTTGTGGGCATTGCAGGCCACCTAGAATTCTTCTCCCGCCTTGCAGGCATTCGGCACCACAGCGCCTTGGCCCCCGTCCCCACCCTCATGGTCGCCGTGCAGATCGAGCGCCTGCGTCAGCCCAGCCGCTGGGAAGACTGGCGCTTTCGCATCACCGACGTGCTGCGCGATGAAGGCCAGTTTGGCAGCCAGATGCGCCTGCTGCGCGACGATGGCCACAGCGCCATCACGCTGCACCCGGGCCTGCCGGTCAGCCTGCACCGCGACGAGGCCGAGGGCTATTACCTGAACCTGAGTTCCGGTGCGCCGGTGTGGTTTGTGATGTGGCGCGCGGCCGAAGACGACCCGTCGCGCGCCTGGCCCGAATTCGTCACGCTGTCGTACCACGAAGCCGGGCGCCTGCTGGACGCGCAGGAGCGGGTGGACAACGTGCCGCTGCCGGCCGATGTGCGTGACGAATTGCAGTCATTCGCCGACGAGCACTACAAGCCTGAAGTCAAGCAACGCCGGCGGCCGGCTTCGTTCCGTGCCCCCGATCAGCGCTGAGCGCAGGCCATGGCCAGCGACGACAGCCCCTTCCTGAGCCGCTGGTCGCGCCGCAAGGCACTGGCGCGCGAAGGGCTGCCGGTGGCGGACGATCTGCCGCTGCCGCCGACGCTGTCGCCGCCGGTGTCGCCAGCGGCGCAGACTGCCGTTGCGCCAGCGCCCAACGTTGCGCCGCCCGCCGCTTTAGCACCGCCCGCCGCCGAAGCACCGCCTGCACTGACGCTGGACGACGTGGCCCTGCTCACGCGCGATTCCGACTACACCGGCTTCGTCGCCCGCAGCGTCTCGCCCGAGGTCAAGAACGCGGCGTTGAAGAAGCTGTTCACCGACCCGCACTTCAACGTCATGGACGGGCTGGACACCTACATCGGCGACTACAACAAGCCCGACCCGCTGCCCGAAGGCATGCTGCGGCAGATGGTGCAGTCCAAGCTGCTGGGACTCTTCGACGACGACCCGCCGGCCGCTGAAATTGAAGTCACCGCGCCGACCCTGGCCGCGCCATCCGCGCCATCCGCACCATCCGCACCATCCGCCTCGTCCGCCCTCCCCGCCACCGACCCGCTCCTGCCCAACCCAAACCCCGCCGATGAAGACGCTGATCTGCAACTGCAACCAGACGATGCCGCTGGACGGCCCGGCCTTGAGCCAGGCGCTGGCGAAGACGCCGGGCGCCAGCACTGACGGGCTCGAACAAGTCCACACGCTGTTGTGCCGGCGCGAGGCCGCCGCCTTCCAGCGCGCGGCCAAGGCCAGCGGCCAAAGCGGTGACGAACTGCTGGTGGCCTGCACCCAGGAAGCGCGTCTGTTCCTGGATCTGAACGAAGAGACCGAAGGTGCGGCGAGTGTGCAAGAGCGGCCGATCCACTTCATCAACATCCGCGAAACCGGCGGCTGGGCGCGCGATGGCGGCAAGCCGATAAGTGCCGCCGCCCTAACGCCTAAACTGGCCGCACTGATCGCCGCCGCACAACTGCCGCCGCCCGAGCCCGTCGCCACCGTCAGCTACAAGAGCGAAGGCCGCTGCCTGGTGCTGGGTGGCGCAGAAGCCGCAGAGCGCGCAGCCGCCATGCTGGCGGACAAGCTCGACCTGACAGTGCTGGTCACGCAAGCCGGCAGCGCACTCGGCCAGGTGCACGCGCGAGCCACGCACACCGGCCGCCTGACGCGACTGAGCGGCTGGCTGGGCACCTTCAAGGCCGAGTGGGAAAGCAGCAACCCGATCGATCTGGACCTGTGTACGCGCTGCAACGCCTGCGTGGACGCCTGCCCTGAAGGCGCCATCGGCCTGGACTACCAGGTCAACCTGGCCGCCTGCAAGAGCCACCGCGACTGCGTGCGCGTGTGCGACGCGGCGGGTGCCATCGACTTCAACCGCGGCGCTCTCGCGCACAGCGATAGCTTCGACCTCGTGCTCGACCTGCGCGCGACACCCGCCTTTGGCATGCACCAGCCGCCGCAGGGCTACTTTCATGCGGGTGCCGATGAACGCCGGTTGATGGACGCTGC
Organism: Rubrivivax sp.; assembly: GCA_031403895.1. Classification (GTDB taxonomy): domain Bacteria; phylum Pseudomonadota; class Gammaproteobacteria; order Burkholderiales; family Burkholderiaceae_C; genus Rubrivivax. The sequence goes on from JANNGN010000205.1 coordinate 3,496, forward strand.
GCTCAAACTGCGCGAACTGACCGGCGAATTCGAAAAACCCAAGTTCTTCAAATACCAGCACAAGCTGTGCGCGCACAGCCGCAATGAACAGATCGGCTGCACGGCCTGCATCGACGTCTGCTCGGCGCAGGCCATCCGCAGCGATGCATCGAAGAAAGGCAAGCTGAAGGGCGAGCTGTCGGGTGGCGTCATCGTCGAGCCGCACCTGTGCGTGGGCTGCGGCGCCTGCAGCACGGTATGCCCGAGTGGCGCGATGGCCTTCGCCTACCCGGGCACGGTGGACCAGGGCAAGCGCCTGCGCACCATGCTCACGGCCTACGGCCACGGCGGCGGCAAACAGGCGGCCCTGCTCATCCACAGCCAGACGGGCGGCACCCAGCTGCTGGACGAACTTGGCCGTGGCGCGCGCATCGACCGTGCCCTGCAAGGCGTGCCCGCGCGCGTGCTGCCGCTCGCGGTGTGGCACACGGCCAGCGTCGGCATCGACCTGTGGTTGGCCGCCGTGGCCCAGGGCGCCAGCCAGGTCTGGGTGCTGGCCACCGAAGAAGAAGCGCCCGAATACCGGCAGGCGCTGCGCGAGCAGATGGCCGTGGCGCAGGCCGTGCTGACAGGCCTGGGCTATGCCGGCGAGCACTTCAAGCTGATCGAGGCCCGCGATGCCCGCGACCTGGGCGCGCTCGACACCGCGCTGCGCAGCCCCGCTGCCCAGACCGTCACACGCGCCGCGTCCTTTGCCGCGCAGGCCGACAAGCGCAGCACGCTCGATCTGGCCATTGACCACCTGCTCAACCAGGCGCCCACACCCGCCGACGACATCGCACTGCCCGCTGCCGGCGCGCCATTCGGCACGCTGGTGGTGGACGGCAATAAATGCACGCTGTGCCTGAGCTGCGTCAGCGCCTGCCCCGAAGCCGCGCTGGCCGACAACCCCGACACGCCGCAGCTCAAGTTCATCGAGAAGAACTGCGTGCAGTGCGGCCTGTGTGCCAGCACCTGCCCCGAAGACGCGATCACCTTGCAGCCGCGCCTGTGGCTGGCCGACAGCGGCAAGGCGCGCAAGGCCGCGCGGGTGTTGGCGGAGATGGAACCCTTCTGCTGCATCAAGTGCGCCAAGCCATTCGGCACGCTGCGCGCCATCGAAAACATGGTGACCAAACTTGCCGGCCACAGCGCGTTCCAGGGCGCGGCGGCCGATCGGCTGAAGATGTGCAGCGACTGCCGCGTCATCGACCTGCACAGCAGCGTCACCGAAGTGCGCATCACCGATCTCTGAACGCACAACCCCATGCAGACATCTCCCATCACCGCTCCCATCACTTTCAGCAGCCAGGACGACAGCGAAGAGCTGGCCCGCGCCGAGCTTTACGGCCTGCTGTCGCGCCTGTGGCTTGCCGCCCCCGACGCCGCACTGCTGCAGCAGTTCAGCGTCGCCGTGACGCAGGCGCCGCACGAAGGCGGGCTGCTCGAAGCGCCCTGGCAGGCCTTGGTCGGCGCCTTGCGCACGACCACCGTCGAAGCGGCCACGGCCGAACATGTGGCGCTGTTCCACGGTGTCGGCAAGCCGGAGGTATTTGCCTACGCATCGTTCCACCTCTCGGGCTTCCTGAATGAAAAGCCGCTGGCCGCATTGCGCCACGACTTGGCGGCGCTGAACCTGACACGCGACAGCGCAGCGCTGGAGACCGAAGACCATATCGCCTACCTTTTCGAAGTCATGCGCTACCTGATCGCCGGCGACGACGTGGCGCGGTGCAACCTGGAGCAGCAGCGCCGCTTCTACCGCGCCCACCTGCAGCCGTGGGTAGGCGCCTTGTGCGACACCGTCATCGCGCATCCGGGCGCCAACACCTGGCGCGCGGTAGCCACCTTCACGCAAGAGTTCATTGCCGTCGAGACGCAGGCTTTCGACATGCTCGAAACATGATCGACGCTCAAGACATCACGGGCCTCATCCTCTGCGGCGGCCGCGGCACGCGCATGGGTGGCGTCGACAAGGGCCTGCAGAACCACCACGGCATGCCGCTCGCGCTGCACGCGCTGATGCGGCTGCAACCGCAGGTGGGCCAGGTGCTCATCAACGCCAACCGCAACCTGTCGGCCTATGAGTCGATGGGTGTGCCCGTGTGGCCCGACCCTATTGCCGACTATCCGGGCCCGCTGGCAGGCTGGCTGGCGGGGCTGGAACATTGCGAGACGCCGTATCTGCTGACGGTGCCTTGCGACAGCCCGAACTTCCCGCTCGACCTGGCGGCGCGGCTGGCCGCAGCGCTGGTCGAAGCTGACGCCGACATCGCGATGGCGGCGACGACGGAAGACGGCCGCCAGCAGGTGCAGCCGGTGTTCTGCCTGCTCAAGAGCGGGCTCCTCGAAAGCCTGGTGGCGGCCCTGAACGCGGGTGAACGCAAGATCGACCGCTGGACCGCACAGCACCGCTGTGCGACGGTGCAATTTGACGATGCGGCTGCATTCGCAAACGCCAATACGCTGGACGAACTGCAGCGGCTGGGCTGAATACTGCAGGCGCGTCAGGCGCGTTGCCGACCCGCCAAACGGTGGCAGTTTCCCGCCACCGTTGCACTACAGGGCGTGGCGGTAAACGGCAGCCTCGAAATCGACGAACCCGGGGTACGACACCGCGTCCTGGAACGGCAGGATCTGCGAACCCCAGTAGCCGCCGATGCCGTTCTTGCGGTCGATCCAGTAGAACAAGTTACCGAGGCCGGCCCAGAACACCGAACCCGCAGGCCGCCCGGTGGCTGCGGCTTCTTCATTGCGCTGGAAGGTGTAGGCCCAGGTCTTGGTCACGCCGGGGTCGAATTCGCCGTCGTTGGACAGCGACGGTATTGACGTCTTCCAGCCGCCGCTGGTCATGCCTGCCGGCAAACCGTTCTTGCACATCGCCTCAACCGTTTCGGCTTTCAGCACGCGGCCGTTCGGGCCGGCGCCGTCGTTGAGGAACATGCGGATGAACTTCATGTATTCGCCCACGCTGGCATACAGCCCGTGGCCACCCATGTCCATCTCCGGCGGCTGCGGCAGGACCAGGTCGGGCAGGGGCGTCAGCTTGCCGTCCTGCGCACGGTCGTGCAGCGTGGCGCGGCGGGCCCGCATCGACTCACTCATCGTGAAGGCAATGTCATTCATGCCCAGGGGCGCGAAGATGCGTTCCTTGAACACCTCGCCCAGGCGCTTGCCGCGCTGCTGCTCGACGATGCGGCCGAGCCAGTCGATGTTGCAGCCGTAGTTCCAGCGCTCGCCCGGGTCGAACAGCAGCACCGTGCGGATCGATGCAAAGCTGCTGGACACCACCGTGGGAGTGCCCTTGGCGGTGCGGTACTTCAGGTCATCGTGGCTGAAGAATTCATAGGCGAAACCGGCGGTGTGCAGCATCAGGTCGGCCACCGTGATGTCTCGCTTGGGCGCCCGCGTGCGCGGCTGGCCGGCGCTGTCAAAGCCGTCCAGCACCTGGATCTCGGCAATCTCGGGTGCGTACTTCTTGGCCGCGTCGTCGAGCCGGATTCGACCCTCTTCGACGAGCTGCATGATCGCCGTGCCGGTGAGGGACTTGGTGGTGGAGAAGATGGCCATCACCGAATCCAGTGTCATCGCTTGCGGCTTGCCGAGTTCACGCACGCCGGCACAGCCCTCATAGACATTGCCTTCACGGTTGGTGGCCATCGCCACCACGCCGGGCGCGCCGCCAGCGCGTCCGGTGGTGTAGCCGAGCACGGTGTCGGCGGCAGATTTGAGCGCAGGGTTCATTGCAGTCTCCTTCGGGTGTAGGCGGGCGGGCCGCCGGGGTGGAATGGGTGCAGAGGGATCGGCGTTTATGCAACCTTGCGCGCGGCCTGAGGCGCGGCTTGTAGCGTCACCCTCTCAGCCATGGTCTGGGCCAGCGCATGCAGTTGCTGGCGCAGCGCCACGAAGTCTTGTTGCGGCAACCGGGTGCTGCACGCAACACCTTTCTGGATGGCAGCCACTGGTCGGCGTAGTGCCTTGCCGGCAGCGGTCAACTCGATCCGCACGATGCGCTCGTCAGCAGGGTCACGCGTGCGGCTGACCCAGCCTGCCAGTTCCAGCCGCTTGAGCAACGGCGTCAGGGTGCTGGAGTCAAGCTGCAGCGCGTCGGCCAGGCTCTTGACCGTGTGAGCGCCACGCTCCCACAACACCAGCATCGCGAGGTACTGCGGGTAGGTCAGCCCGAGCTTGTTCAGCGGCTCGCGGTAGGCCCGGGTGACCGCATTCGTTGCCGCATAGAGGGCAAAGCAGAGCTGGTTGTCGAGCAGGAGGTGACCGTAGTTGGACACGATTGGATTCGCAGAACGGGTTACGATTTACTTTGCGCGCGAATGAATCGTGTGCGAATCAGTTGATACCCGCAGGACGCGGCCTCGCTTCGCAGCGCCGTGGGTCACTGCCGGTTCGCGGCAACGCCTTGCAGCAACTGTCGGAATTGCGCCGCCGCCTCGGCCGGCTTTTCGAGCGTCGGCAGGTGGCCGCAGCCCTTGATCACGTCGAAGCGGGCCTGCGGCAAGTCGGCCGCAAGTTGGCGGCCGACGGCCACCGGCACCAGTGCATCGTCCTCACCCCACAGCACCAGCGCCGGCATGGTCAGCGCAGCGAGCCGGGACGTGGCCTCCTGGCGCACGCCCAGCGCCCGGGCCTGTGCCGCGCCAGCCGGGCCGCCGACGCGCGCCGCCATGGCCTTGAAGGCCGCCGCTTCGGCCACGGCAGCCTTTTGCACCACCAGGCCGGCCAGCATGCCGATCACCGCGTCGGGCGATGCCTCCAGCCCGCCCACCAGATCGGGGCCGCCCGCTTGCGGTGCGGCCGGGTTGCAGCCCATCAGCCAGAGTGCAGTCACGCGCTGCGGTGCAGCCAGCGCAATCTCCAGCGCCAGGTTGCCGCCGTACGATGTGCCGACCAGCGCAAAGCGTGCGGGCGCACGCGCCAGGATGTCGGCCACGCTGTCTTCCAGCCGCGGCTTTGGTGACAGCAACACATGCGCTTCGATCGCATCACCCAGGTCGGTGATGACGTCGCGATACAGCTGTGCATCGCACAACAACGCAGGGATGAAAACAACCGGCGTTCGTGCCGGGGTTCGTGCCGGGGTTTGTGTCTGGTTTGGTGCAGCAGTCATGGAGGATTCCTTCGTTGGCGGGTGCGGGCTTTCAAGGGCAACAGCTGCTCGGCCTGCGCCAGCAGCGTGGTGAGTTCAGACACCGGCACGCCCGTCTTGCGCAGCGTGGTCACGCCGATGGCCAGGGCCAGCACGGCACCCGCGCGAGGCGCGGCATCAAGCTCGGGGCAGCCCGCGCGCATCAGCGTGGCCGTCATCAACGCTGCCACGCGCGCGGTGTGGGCCCGCGCGAACCGCACCAGTTCAGCATCGCCAGGGGCCAGCTCGGCGACGGCGTTGACGAACAGGCAGCCGCGCCTGCCGCCCTTCACGTCGGCGATGACGGCAAGCATGGCCTGCACTGCGGCGCGGGCATCGGTGTTGGCCAGCGCCGTCTCGTTCAGCGCGGCAAAGCGTTCGTCGGCGTACAGCCGCACGGCCGCCATCAGCAAGTCGTGCTTCGAGCCGAAGCAGGCGTACAGGCTCGATCGACTCAGACCCATGGCCTGGCTCAGATCGTCCAGCGACGCCGCTTCAAAGCCGCGCTGCCAGAACACCTCGATCGCCACGCGCAGTGCTGCGTCGGCGTCGAAGCCCCTGGGGCGGCCAAGCGGCACACTGGCAACGGCGGACTTCTTCAGCATGCGCTACATTGTGGACTGTTTTGTACACAACCCAGCAGCCGTGCCTTTCACCCTTGGCACGCCGTGCGCGACAGATTCCAACGCCCCCCATCCAGGAGATTCCATGACCGACCCCGCACGCTTCGAGCTGTACTCTTTCTGGCGCACCTCGGCGACCTACCGCGTTCGTGTCGCCTTCAATCTGAAGGGCGTCCAGCCGCAGGAACACAACGTCAATCTTGACGCCGGTGAACAGCGCAGCGAAGCCTTCCTGAAGCTCAACCCGATGGCTGCGATCCCGGCGCTGGTCGATCGCGGTGCCGGGCAGTCAGCGGCGCCGCTGACGCAGTCGCTGGCGATCCTCGAGTTTCTTGACGAGACCTATCCCGCGCCACCGCTGTTGCCCGCCGACGCCCATGGCCGCGCCCGTGTGCGATCAATCGCCGCGATGCTGGCGGCCGACACGCATCCGCTGATCACGCCGCGCGTCAAGAAGTACCTGACGAGCGCGGGCAAGTTCGACGACGCCGCCTGGCGCGCCTGGCAGATTCACTGGTTCAGCACAGGCCTGATGGCACTGGAACAGCGCCTGGCCAGCGAAGCGCAGACCGGCACCTTCTGCCACGGTGACACGCCGACAGTGGCCGACATCTGCCTGGCCAGCATCATCGTTGTGATGCGCATTTTCAAGATCGAAGTCGCTGGCATTCCGACCGTGCTGCGCATCATGGCGGCGTGCGAGAAGCTGGATGCTTTCGCGAAGGCCGATCCGGCACGACAGGTTGGCGCACCGCAGACTTGATGCCGGGTTGGGCTTGCCGAGCAGGGTTGAAGCCGTGGCGTGGCCCCGACTGAACATCACCGCCATCGCTGCGGGCCACTGGTAGCTATACGCCCGGCGATTGCATGGACCTGGTTTCGGGCCCGCTGCGCCGACGCGGCAGATGACGGTTGAGTGGATTTCGGCAACAGGCCAAGGCGGCACCACAGGCTCGCGCCTATCCGTTCACCCCTTTAAGCAACGTAAATCTCGCCCTGCCCAGCAACCGCTTGAAGTCCCGATCGAAGCTGACAAGATGCTCGCCAAAGTGCATTGTTGCTGCCGCAAGCCAAGCATCCGGCAACTCATTCCCTGCCAGCTGTTTGATGGCGCACAGTTCACGCAGTCGCGGCCACTCGGCGCCGAGCGAAGCCAGTTGCACGCCAGGCGCAGCCAGCAGTGCATCGACGAAGGCCAACGCATCGTCGATCGGCGTCGGCACGAGGAAGATTCTGGGGCTCGTTACAAGGCGCAGAAAGCTGGCCAGCACCATCGGCATCAGGGTCAACGCGCTGCCAGCAGCAGCGCCAACAGCAGCTTGCTCAAGCCACGCGCGCGCCACAGCGTGATGGGTATGGTCGCCGCGCGACGCAGCGACCAGCACGTTCACGTCAGGCGTCATCGCCCAAGGCCTTGAGCAAGGCCTTGTTGCTCAGCGGATTGACGCCCGCCACCAGACCGCCGCGCCCCTTGAACACCGGCAAGTGAAGCTTTCCGCGCGGTGGTGCGGCCTGGGCGCGCAGGCGCATCAGCAACCCTTCCTCAATCAGGCGGGTCAGGCTGGTTCGTTGCTGGGCGGCGAGGGACTTGGCATCGGCGAGCAAACGGTCGTTGATGTTGAGGGTGGTCTTCATGCTTCAATAGTACAGATTTCTGTATGGTGATGAGTTCTCCATCTCCGGGCGAGCAATACGACGACCGGTTCAACCGCGCTTCAGCGATCGACGTTGACCCGCATCGGGGTCGCGTCCGTCATGCGCTTTGCGGCACGCTGCAGCCGAGTAAATCGTCGACACGCACAGACGAACTTTGACGCCAAAGCCGCCCATCGGCTCACCTCACCTCACCTCACATCACCCCACTCCCCGACCCCTTCCCACCCCCAAAACTCCCCTGCTCCGGCACCACCCCACCTGGCTCCACCCGCACCGCGCAGTACTTGAACTCCGGAATCTTCGCCACCGGGTCGAGCGCCGGATTCGTGAGCTTGTTGATCGCCGCTTCGAACCAGCAGAAAGCCACGAAGACCGCGCCGCGTGGCGTGCCTTCATCGGCTCGTGCGTACAGGCTGACCTGCCCGCGCCGCGACGCGATGATCATCACTTCGCCGGGTAGCACGCCGTGCGCGGCCAGTTCCAGCGGGTGCATCCAGGCCACGGCGTCGGGCTCGATGGCGTCGAGCACCGCGCTGCGGCGCGTCATGCTGCCGGTGTGCCAGTGTTCAAGCTGGCGGCCGGTGATCAGCACCAGCGGGTAGTCGGCGTCGGGCTGTTCGTCGGCCGGGATGATGTCGGCCGGCACGAAGCGCGCGCGGCCTGTGGCGGTGGGGAATTGCTCGGTGAAGACCACGCGTTCGCCTCCGTCGCCTTCGTGCGTGCAGGGGTAGGTGACGGCGCCGTCGGCTTGCAGCCGCTGCCAGCTGATGCCGGCGATGCTGGGCATCAGGTGGCGCATTTCTTCAAACACCCGGCCCGCCGCCACGTCGCAGTCGGTGGGCGTGGCGCCGTAGTGGGCCCAGTCCAGGCCCAGCTGTTCAGCCAGCGCAGTGACGATCCACAGGTCCTGCCGCGCGTGCCCGGGCAGGTCGAGGGCACGGCGGCCGATTTGCACCAGGCGGTCGGTGTTGGTGAAGCTGCCGGTCTTCTCAACGAAGGCCGATGCCGGCAGCACCACGTCGGCCAGGCAGGCGGTTTCGGTCATGAAGATGTCCTGCACCACCAGCATCTCCAACTTGCTGAGTGCGTCGCGCGCGTGCTGCGCGTCGGGATCGCTCATCGCGGGGTTCTCGCCCATGATCAACATGCCACTGACTTTGCCGGCCAGGATGGCCTGCATGACCTCAACCACGGTCAGGCCCTTGTCCAGGTCCAGCGCGGCCTCAGCCACACCCCAGGCCGCCGCCCAGCGCGCACGCACGGCCGGGTCTTCGACGTGCTGGTAGTCGGGGTACATCATCGGGATCAGGCCGGCGTCCGACGCGCCTTGCACATTGTTCTGGCCGCGCAGCGGGTGCAGCCCGGTGCCAGGGCGGCCGATCTGGCCCGTCATCAGCGCCAGCGCGATCAGGCAGCGCGCGTTGTCGGTGCCGTGCACATGCTGGCTGATCCCCATGCCCCACAGGATCATGCTCGCGCGGCTGCTGGCGTACAGGCGCGCCACTTCCCGCACGGTGGCCGCGTCGATGCCGGTGATGGGCGCCATCAATTCCGGGCTGAAGGCGTGTACGTTGGCAGCCAACGCCTCATAGCCTTCAGTGCGTGCGGCGATGAAGGCCGGAGCGACCAAACCTTCTTCCACGATGACGTGCATCAGGCTGTTCAGCAGCGCCACGTCGGTGTCGGGCTTGAAGGGCAGATAGTGCAGCGCGTGGCGCGCGAGTTCGCTGCGTCGCGGGTCGATGACGATCAGCTTGGTGCCGCCGCGCACCGCGTTCTTGATCCAGGTCGCTGCCACCGGGTGGTTGACCACCGGATTGGCGCCGATGACGATGACGACATCGGCATGCACCACGTCCAGCACCGGGTTGCTGACCGCGCCGGAGCCGATGCCTTCCAGCAGCGCGGCCACGCTGCTGGCGTGGCACAGGCGCGTGCAGTGGTCAACGTTGTTGCTGCCGAAGCCCAGCCGCACGAGCTTCTGGAACAGATAGGCCTCTTCGTTGCTGCCTTTGGCCGAGCCGAAACCGGCCAGCGCCTTGGCGCCGCCGCGTTTGTGATCGTCGCGAATGCGGCGCAATCCGCCACCGGCGACAGCCAGCGCCTCTTCCCATGTCGCTTCGCGGAAGTAGCCCATTGCCACCGAAGGGTCGCTGATGGCGTGCGCGTCTTTCGGCGCGTCAGTGCGCCGGATCAGCGGCACCGTCAGGCGCTGCGGGTGGCGCGTGTAGTCGAAACCGTAGCGGCCTTTCACGCACAGCCGGCCCTGGTTGGCGGGGCCGTTGCGGCCTTCGACGAAAGTGATGTGGTCGTCCTTGATGTGCACCGTCAGCTGGCAGCCCACGCCGCAATAGGGGCAGAGGGAATCGACACTCTTGTCGGGCAGCGCCAGCGCCACGCCGTGTGCGGGTGACAACGCGCCGGTGGGGCAGGCCTGCACACATTCGCCGCAGGCCACGCAGGTGCTGGCGGCCATGGTGTCACCCATGTCGAAGACGATCTGCGCCTGTTCGCCGCGAAAGGCCAGGCCGATGACGTCGTTGACCTGCTCGTCGCGGCAGGCGCGCAGGCAGCGTGTGCATTGGATGCAGGCGCTGAGATTGACGGCGATTGCCGGGTGGCTCAGGTCGGGCGCGACTGCGGCACGGGCGGCGAAGCGCGGCTTGCCGACGCCAAGCCTGGCGGCCCACTGCTCGACTTCGTTGTGCCGCGTGTGGGGCACTTCGGGCATGTCGGACTGCAGCAGTTCCAGCACCATCTGCTGCGCCTTGAGCGCCCGTTCGCTGCTGCTGTGTACCTGCATGCCGTCGGTCGCCTTGCGGCAGCACGACGCGGCCAGCACGCGTTCGCCCTGCACTTCCACCATGCAGACGCGGCAGTTGCCGGCGGGTTCCAGGCCTTCGCTGAAACACAGGTGCGGTATCTGCGCGCCGTGGCGCTGCGCGATCTGCAGGATCGATTCATCGGCACGGCCACTGACGGCTTGGCCGTCGAGAGTGAAACTGATAGTCGGCGATTTCAGCAGAGCGCGTTCTGCGCGCGTGACGGCGTTCATGGCAGCAACTCCTGCGGGAAGTATTTGATGACGCAGTCCACCACGTTGGGTGCCGCCTGCCCCAGGCCGCAGATGGACGCGTCGCGCATGACCTGGCCCAGGTCCGCCAGCAAGGGCTGGTCCCAGCTACGCTGCGCCATCAGCGCGCTGGCCTTGGCCGTGCCGGCGCGGCACGGCGTGCACTGGCCACAGGATTCATCGGCGAAGAACTTCATCATGTTTCTTGCCGCGTCCGCGGCCCGGTCATGCTGCGACAGCACGATGACCGCAGCCGAGCCGATGAAGCAGCCATAGGGCTGCAGCGTGTCGAAGTCCAGCGGCACATCGGCCAGGCTGGCGGGCAGGATGCCGCCCGATGCGCCGCCGGGCAGATAGGCGTAGAGATCGTGGCCGTCCAACATGCCACCACAGTGCTCCGCTAGCAATTCCCGCAGCGTGATGCCGGCGGGCGCCAGCTTCACGCCGGGTTGCCGGACGCGCCCGCTGACCGAGAAGCTGCGCAGGCCCTTGCGGCCGTGGCGGCCCTGCGACGCAAACCAGTCGGCGCCCTGCTCGACGATCTGCCGCACCCAGTGCAGCGTTTCAAAGTTGTGTTCCAGCGTCGGCCGCCCGAACAAACCCACTTCGGCGACATAAGGCGGGCGCAGGCGCGGCAGGCCGCGTTTGCCTTCGATCGATTCGATCATGGCCGACTCTTCGCCGCAGATGTAGGCGCCGGCGCCGCGCCGAAGCTCGATCTCGGGGGTGTCGAATTCGGCGCGCAGGCGCTGCAGCTCAGCCTGCAGCAACTGCCGACAGGCGTGGTATTCGTCGCGCAGGTAAATCACGATGCGGTCGATGCCCACCGCCCAGGCCGCGATCAGCATGCCTTCCAGAAAGCGGTGCGGGTCACGTTCCAGGTACCAGCGGTCCTTGAAGGTGCCGGGCTCGCCTTCGTCGATATTGACGGCCATCAGGCGCGGCGCTGGCTGGCCGCGCACGACGCGCCATTTGCGCCCGGCCGGAAAGCCTGCGCCGCCCAGGCCACGCAGGCCGGCATCGTCCAGCGCCTGCATCAGGCTGTCGGCGCTGCGCTGGCCTAGTTGGCATTCACGCAGCAGGCGGTAGCCGCCTTGCGCCACGTACGCGTCGAAGCTGATGGCGTCGATGAGCGCGGGCGTGAACGTCGGCGTGGCATCGGATGCAGCAGCCTGCACCGCCGCCAAGGTGGCATGCGGCACGGCTGTCTGGTGCACCACCACTGCGGGCGCGGTCTCACAGCGGCCCACGCAAGGCGCGGCGATCACACGCACGTCGGACCCCAGCAACCCCAGCAACGCCGGCAGCCGCGCCAGCAGATCCTGCGCGCCCGCCATGGCACACGGCAGGCCGTCGCAGACACGCACCGTCAGCGCGGGGGCGACGGGCACCTGGCCGTCGGCATCTTCCTTCACCACGTCGAAGTGGTGATAGAAACTGGCGACTTCAAAGACCTCCGCCTGCGACAGCTTCATCCACTGCGCCAAAGCTGCCAGGTGCGGCGTGGGCAGGCAGCGCAGGCGGTCGTTGATGAGGTGCAGATACTCGATCAGCAGATCGCGCCGCGGCGGCTGCGCGCCCAGCCAGTCTTGCAGTTGTGCGGCCACTTGCGGATCGACGCCGCGGCCCTTGGGCGCGCCGCGCTTGCGGGTTCGGGCCAGGTCGCGTGCGGTGTCGGCAGCAGCCAGAATCGGAATCGTCTTGTTCACGGCCCAAGGTTAGCGCAGCTACGATGCCAGCCACCATGACCCGCATCGACATTGCATCCGCGAGCACGCCCGCAACCACGCGCGAAGCCACGCCCGATACAGCGCCCCACGCCCAGCACTGGCCGCATGCCGCCATCCTGGTGGTGGACGACGAGCCCGGCATGCGCAACTTCCTGGTCAAGACGCTGGCGCCCCGCGCGGCGCAGGTGCTGGCGGCGAGCAGCGCCGAAGAAGCCGAAGGGCTGCTGCAGCGCCACCGCTTCGACCTTGTCATCCTCGACATCACGCTGCCTGGCAAGAGCGGCCTCGTCCTGCTGCAGGAGATGCGCGCCCAGGGCAACGCCTGCGAAGTGGTGCTGATCACCGCCTTTGCCGACCTTGACACCGCCATCGAGGCATTGCGCGCTGGCGCCGGCGACTTTCTGCTCAAGCCCTTCCGCGTGGCGCAGGTGCTGGGCGCCTGCCAGCAAGGGCTTGAACGCGCACGGCTGAAGCGCGAGAACTGGGTGCTCAAGCGCGCGCTGCACCAGCGCACGCCGCCGGCCGACGGGCTGGTGGGGCGGTCGATCGTCATCAAGGGCCTGCAGGCCGCGCTGCACCGCGTGGCGGCGGTGGACAGCACGGTGCTGCTGACGGGCGAGTCGGGCACCGGCAAGGAACTCGCCGCACTCGCGCTGCACCGCTTGAGCCCGCGCGCGGCGGCGCCCTTTGTGCCGGTGAACTGCGCCAGCGTGTCGCCGGCGCTGATCGAAGCCGAACTCTTCGGCCAGCCGGGGCGCGACGGACTCTTTGTCTATGCACAAGGCGGCACCCTCTTCCTGGACGAAGTGGCCGAACTGCCGCTGCCGCTGCAGGCCACGCTGCTGCGTGCGCTGGAAGGCCGCCGTGTGCGCCCGGTGGGCAGCGAGCAGGAGATCCCCGTCAACGTGCGCATCGTGGCGGCCAGCAACCGGCCGCTGCGCCATGAAGTGGACAGTGGCCGCTTCCGCGCCGACCTGTACTACCGGCTGCAGGTGGTGGAAATCACGCTGCCGCCGCTGGCCGCACACAAGGAAGACATGCCCGACCTGGTGGCGCACTTCATCGACACGCTGGCGCCGCAGCTCGGCGTGGCGCCCATCGAAGTCACTGACGACGAAATGCACTATCTGCAGCAGTACGCGTGGCCGGGCAATGTGCGCGAGCTGCGCAACCTGATCGAACGCTCGCTGATCGTCGGTGCGCTCAATGTGTCGGCGCTGTACCAGGGGCTGTCGCGGCCACCGTCTGCGCCAGCGGTGGCGGTGGCCCCGCAGGCCCCGCTGGACGGCCCGACCGACCTGCACGCGCTGGAAAAACGCCACATCCTGGCGGTGCTGGAATCGGTGCAGGGCGACAAGACCCGCGCCGCGCAGTTGCTGGGCATTTCGCGCCGCACGCTGGAACGCCGCTGTGCGGAATGGGCTCTGGCTTGAGCGACGTTGCCAGCGCCGGCCGCAGCCTCTTTGCGCGCCAGTCGATCCGCAACAAGCTGCTCGTCATGGTGCTGCTGCCCTTGCTGGGCGTGCTGCCGCTGCTGGGCGCTTTTTTGCTGTGGTGGGGCAGCGAAGCGCTGGACCGCACGCTGCTGACCAAGGTGCGCTCGGACCTGGCGGTGGCGCAGGGTTACTTTGAACGTGTGCTCGGTGAGGTGGGCTCCAGCGCCACCGGGGTGGCGGAATCTGCGGCCCTGCTGCACGCGCTGCAGAACGAGGCGGTGAACGGTTCGCAGACAGGATCACAGACAGGATCACAGACAAGCGCGCTGACCGCCCACAAGACCGCCCCGTTGCTGGCGCGGCTGGCGCAACGCGAACGGCTCGACTTCATCAACCTGCTGCCCCCCGACCCGGGCGCGGCCGACCGCACGAGCGTGGAAGTGTTCGACCCCGCGCAACAGGCCCTGCTTGGCCCTGCGCTGCGCCAGCGTGTGGCGGTGCCGCTGGTGGCCACGCGCAACGCCGCAGCCAGCGCGCGCAGCGTGGAAGACCGTGCCATGGTGATGCTGGCCACCCGTGCCGTGCGCAGCCCGGACGGCAGCCTGCTGGGCCATGTGCAAGCGGGTGTGCTGCTGAACCGCAACCTGCCGTTCATCGACCACATCAATGAAATCGTCTATCCCGAAGGCTCCCTGCCCTTCGGCAGCCACGGCACGGCCACGCTGTTTCTGGACGACGTGCGCATCAGCACCAACGTGCGGCTGTTCACCAACGGCGGCGGCCCGAACGCAGCACCCGACAGCCGCGCCATCGGCACCCGCGTCTCGCAAAGCGTGCGCGACACCGTGCTGGGCCGCGGCACCCCGTGGCTCGACCGCGCCTTCGTCGTCAACGACTGGTACGTGTCGGCCTACCAGCCGCTGGCCGACAGCCGCGGGCGGCGCGTGGGCATGCTCTATGTCGGCATCCTGGAGCGGCCCTTCACGCAGCTCAAACACGGCGCGCTCCTCAGCGTGGGTGCGCTCTTTTTCGCCGTCATGATCGTTGCCGCCTATGTCTCGCTGCGCTGGGCGCGCAGCATCTTCCGCCCGCTGGAGCAGATGGAAGCCACGATGCAGCGTGTTGAAACCGGCGCGCTGGACGCGCGCGTGGGCGCGGTCGCCAGCGATGACGAAGTCGGCCGCCTGGCGCGCCATCTGGACCATCTTCTGTCCGTGATTGCCGACAACACGCGCGGCCTGGACGCCAAGGTCGCCGAGCGCACGCAAGCGCTCGAAGCCGCGCAGCAGCAACTCGTGAAAAGCGAAAAGCTGGCCACCGTGGGCCAGCTCACCGCCAGCATCGCGCACGAAGTCAACAACCCCATCGCCGTGATCCAGGGCAACCTGGACCTGATGCGCGAACTGCTGGACCCCGCCGCAGCAACCCGCGTGGCGCCGGAACTCAAGCTGGTGGACGAACGGATCGAGCGCATGCGCCTCATCGTGACGCAGCTCTTGCAGTTTGCAAGGCCCGCAGAATTTGCCGGTTATGTGGAGAGTGTGGACCCGGCGCGCGCGCTTGATGACTGCCTGGTGCTGGCCGGCCACCAGATCGCGCGCACCGGCATCCGCGTCGAACGCGACTACCGCGCCACGCTGTCACCGCCGATCAACCGGCAAGAACTGCAGCAGGTGCTGGTGAACCTGATCGTCAACGCCATCCACGCCATGCCGAGAGGCGGCACCTTGCGCTTGAGCACGCGCGACGTGGGCGCAGACGGGGTGGAAATCGAAATCACGGACAGCGGCAGCGGCTTGACTGAAGAACTGCTAACGCGCCTGTTCCAGCCCTTCGTGACGCGCCGGCCCGAAGGCACCGGCCTGGGCCTGTGGATCAGCCGCGGGCTGGTGGAACGTTATGGCGGCGACATCCGCGCCGCCAACCGGCAGGGTGGGCAAAGCGGCGCCGTGTTCACGGTCGTGCTGAAGGTGGCGGTGCCAGGCTGAAGCCGGCCGCGCCGCGCTGGCGCGAGCCCGGGCGCTGAGGCGATCCAGCCTGGCACTGCGCATCGGCGCCAAGGCGGCGCCGACTCCGCAGGCGCTGGTAGCGCTGCTGGCGCTGCTGGCGCTGGTGGCGCACATCTGCGGCGGACCCACTATCTAGGGGGTTGGGCGGCAATTCCTGAATCGGTATGTTTTTCGTAAGCGCCCCGGTCGTAGCCTGAACCGCATGCCGAAGTGTTTCGGTGTTTGAGGGGCGGGCGATGAAAAACGGTCACATCCCGGAGTCGATGGCCCGCTGGGCCGGCGTGGGGCTGGTGCTGATGGCCGTGCTCGATTCAGCGGTGGCCTTCACCGGCGTCGGCGGCAGTGATGGCTGTCCCACGTTCACCACGTGTACCGCCAGCGTCTACAGCGGAGCCGGTGCGGGTAAGCGGTACGAGTTCACCGACATCCTGGGCGGCTACATCCTGCCCATCGGGTTGGAGTCGGGCTTCGGTCAGTTTCAAGATATTCGCAGCCAGGATACGCCCGCGCCGGTGCGCGCGGCGGTGGGTGACTTTTGCGTCAACTGCGGCACCAACAACCCGTTCTTCTCGTCTGCCGTGGCCCGCGCCCAGTCGGACTTCGGCACCAACCGCGCCTCGGCGAGCACGAGCGTCGGCGTATCTGGCACGGACGACAGAGGTGCTGCCGGGTCCGCGCAAGTCAACGTTCTGACGTTCGCCCAGGTAACCAGCGAGTGGCGCGACGTCTGGACCTTCAACGCCGACGGGCACCTCAACGCGTCGATCCAGCTGGACGGCAGGTCCAGCACCAACACGACCAATGGTTTCTTCCCGTCGAGCTTCAGCTATTCCATCCGCAGGACCCTGGGCAACTGGTTTTACGACCTCAGGGTGTGGGATGTGACGAACCTCTCGGTGTCGGAATTTTTCCCGCTGGGCGGTCCGACGCAGGTCGCACGCGTGCAGAACCAGGCGCTCAACGCCAACGAGCAACGCCCCTCGTTCGGTTCCACGCTGGCACTGGATTTCGACTTCATGGCGGGCGTTCAGTACGTCGTCACGGCAGAAATGGGAATTCAGGCGGAACACGGCCGCGAGATCGACCTCTACAACACCGCCCGGCTGGGCGGCGCGGTGTTGTCGGCAGGCGCGCAGCTGAACGCGCTGTCCGGGCACGACTACCTGGCGCCGGTGCCCGAGCCGGGGCCGGCGCTGATGTGGCTTGGCGGGTTGGCAGCCATCGCGCTGTGGTCGCGCCGCCGGCTGCGGACGGCGGAAGACGGCGCATGGGCTCATCCACAGGGTGGCTCGTTTTGTTTTGAAACCATCAACTCCACAGGGACAACACCATGAAATCCTCCATCTCACGCGCCCGCTGCACACCCGGCCACTGCGCAGCCCGCGTCCGGGCGCTGCAAGCCGCTGTGGCGTCCACCTTCATCGCCCTGCCGATGCTGTTTGCAGCCGCGCCGGCTGGGGCGGTGCAGTTCATCGTCACGGACCTGGGCGCGTTGGGGGGCACGTTCAGCGCCGCCAGCGGCATCAACGCCACCGGGAAGGTGGTGGGTTATGCCTACGACACCGGCAACGTCAATTACCGCGCCTTTCTGTGGCAATTCGGCAGCATGCAAGACCTGGGCACGCTGGGCACGCTGGGCGGCACGAACAGCTTCGCCACCGGCATCAACGCCGCCGGGCAGGTGGTGGGCGACTCCTACACCAGCGGCAATACTGCTCAACGCGCCTTTCTATGGCAGGCCGGCGGCATTCGGGATCTGGGCACACTGGGCGGCACGTTGAGCTTTGCCACGGGCATCAACGCCGCCGGTCAGGTGGTGGGTTATTCCAATCCCAGCGGCGACGCGGCTCAACATGCCTTTCTGTGGCAGGGCGGCAGCATGCAAGACCTGGGCACCCTGGGCGGCACGTTGAGCTACGCCGCCGGCATCAACGCCGCCGGGATGGTGGTGGGCCACGCCACCACCAGCGGCAACGCAGCGACCCACGCCTTTCTCTGGCAGCCCGGCGGCATGCTGGACCTGGGCACCTTGGGCGGCACGACCAGCCGTGCCACCGGCATCAACGGCGCCGCTCAAGTGGTGGGCTACTCAACGA
>JANNGN010000206.1:0-5167 GCA_031403895.1 Rubrivivax sp.
GTCCCAGCCGCCGCCGGGATTGGCGGGGATCATCATCTTCAGGTTGGCGGCGGCTTGCGCTGACAGCGGCAGGGTGCCGGCTGCGGCCATAGCAGCCAGGCTCTTGAGAAAGGTATCGCGACGCATGGGGTTGTCTCCTGCAGTGGAAATAAGAACTGAACCGGGTGCAAAAACGTGGCGCGATGATGACCGAGCAGCCTGTCAAACGGCTGTCGCGGACCCCCGGGGAATTACCGACACCCTGCGTCC
Organism: Rubrivivax sp.; assembly: GCA_031403895.1. Taxonomy (GTDB): domain Bacteria; phylum Pseudomonadota; class Gammaproteobacteria; order Burkholderiales; family Burkholderiaceae_C; genus Rubrivivax. Next base: position 250 of record JANNGN010000206.1, read on the forward strand.
AGCGGCCCTGGCGTGCCGATAATCGCGGCCGCCCATGAAGCTGCTGCTGATCGAAGACAACACCGCCATGCAGACCACCCTGCAGCGCAGCTTCGAGCGCTGCGGCATGCAGGTGGTGGTGTGCGGCGACGGCGCGCGTGCGCTCGACCGCTGGCGCGCCAGCGTGCCCGACGTGGTGCTGCTCGACTTGAGCCTGCCCGGGCAGGACGGCCTGTCGGTACTGGCCAGCGCACGCGCCGAGGGGCTGGCCACGCCGGTGCTGATCCTGACCGCGCGCGGTACTGTCGGCGACCGCATCATGGGCTTGAACATCGGCGCTGACGATTACCTGGCCAAGCCCTTCGACCTGGACGAGCTGGAAGCCCGCGTGCGCGCCCTCGCCCGCCGCAGTCTGGGCCGTGGCAGCGACGGGCTGGGCGCCGAGTTCTGCGGCCTGCGCAGCGATGCAAGCAGCGGCGCCGTCTATCTGCACGGCCAGGCGATGGAGTTGAGCGCGCGTGAAGCCGCGCTGCTGCGCGCCCTGCTCGCCAGGCCCGGCCAGGCGGTGGCCAAGGAACGTCTGAGCGAGCTTGTGTTTGCGGGCGAGGCGCAGGTGCAGGCCGATGCCATCGAGGTGGTCGCGTACCGGCTGCGCAAGAAGCTCGGCAGCACCAGCGCGCAGCTCGTCACACTGCGTGGCCTGGGCTACTTGCTGAAGGAGCAGGCTTGACCGGCACTGGCCCCGTGCAGCACATGCCGCCGCGCATGTCGCCGCACATGTCGCCTCGCATGTCGCCTCGCATGTCCCTGCGTCGCTACCTGTTGCTGGGCATCCTGCTGCCGGTGCTGGCCTTCGTGGTGCTGAACACCGTCAGCCTGTATCGCCAGGCGCTGGCCGCCGCCGACACGGCCTATGACCGCACGCTGCTGGCGTCGGCCAAGGCCATCGGCGAGTTGCTGGACGTGGCGGCCGACGTATCCCCACCGCGGCTGCGCGCCAGCCTGCCCTACAGCGCACTGGAAGCTTTCGAAGCCGACAACCGCAGCCGCATCTACTACCGCGTCTCGGGCTTTGGCGGCGAGATGGTGTCGGGCTTTGCCGACCTGCCTGCCGCACGTCCGCCGGGCCGCGAGCCCAGCGTCTATGCGGCGCTGGTGCAGTTCTACGACGACCGCTATCTCGACGAGCCGGTGCGCATGGCCGTGCTGCTGCAGCCGGTGGCCGGCGTGGGCGGCCAGGGCATGGCCACGATCCAGGTGGCGGAAACGCTGGAGCTGCGCCACACGCTGGCGCGCAGCCTGCTTGTGCAAACGGTGTGGCAGCAACTGTTGCTGGTGATGCTGATCGCCATCGTGGTGACTTTCGTGGTGCAACGCGCGACCGCGCCGGTGCGACTGCTGAGCGCGCAAATGCGCTCGCGTGCCGAGACCGATCTGTCGCCGCTGCCGCACACCAACGCAGCGCGCGAACTGCAGCCGATGGTCGATGCCACGAACGCGCTGATGGCGCGGCTGGCGCACCTGCTGGAACACCAGAAACGCTTCGTGCGCGACGCCTCGCACCAGCTGCGCACGCCGCTGGCGGTGCTGAAGACGCAGGTGCAGTCGGCGCAGCGCGGCGACGTGGCACCCGAACAGGCGCTGGCCGAGATCAGCGTCACCGTGCAGCGCGCCACCGAGCTGGCCAACCAGATGCTGGCACTGGCCAAGGTGGAGCAATTGCGCCACCAGGGCGACGGTGCCGTGCTGCCCTGGCACGAGACCGTGCGTGCGGTGGCGCTCGACGTGGGCCCGCTGCTGGCGGCCGGGCAGATTGACTTCGATATCGAGACCGATCCAGCCCCGGTGCGCGCGCACGAATGGGCGCTGCGCGAACTGACCCGCAACCTGCTGCACAACGCCATCAAGCACACGCCGCCGGGCGGGCGCTTGTCGGTGCGGCTGCGCGCCGACAGTGGACGGGCAACCCTGACCATTTCAGACAGCGGCCCGGGCATCGGCGACGATCAACGCGCGCGGCTCTTCCAGCCCTTTGCCGCAGCAGGGCCGCAAGGCGGTTCGGGCCTGGGGCTGGCGATCTGCCGCGAGCTCGTGCTGACACTGTCCGGCAGCATCGACCTGCACAACCGCCCGGCCGGCGAGCCGGGTCTGGATGCCATCGTCACCCTTCCCGTGGAACCCCGGTATGAAGCCTGAAGACCGCGTGCGCCTGGACAAATGGTTATGGGTCGCGCGCTTTTACAAAACCCGCGCGCTGGCTGCTGACGAGATCGGCCACGGCCGGGTGATGGTCAACGACCAGGTGGCCAAGGCTTCACGCGAGCTCAAACCCGGCGACGTCTTGACCCTGCGCCAAGGCCCCGTCAAGCGCACGCTGGTGGTGCGCGGCCTGAGCCACCAGCGGGGCCCGGCAGCCGTCGCCCAGGCGCTGTTTGAGGAGACGCCAGAGAGCATCGCCCTGCGCGCGCAGGCTGCCGAGCAGCGCCGCCTGGGCGCCGAGCCGGCGCAGTCGATCGAACAGGGCCGCCCGACCAAGCGCAACCGGCGCGATCTGGCGGACTGGCAGCGCTGGAGCGCGAGCGTTGATGACATAGAGCCCGGGCGCGGCTAGTCGCGCGCTTTTCCAGATAAGACCCTCTTGAAAGCGCGGGCACCAGCCCAATGTCTGCGTTGACCTCTCTTTTGCACACCATGGACGAGCACCAAGACCCCAATCAACCCGCAGCCGACGCAACCAGCAACGGCGCCGCAACGCCACCGGCCGAAAGCGCTGCCGCCCCCAACCTTGAAGCCCAGTGGGCCGAGTTGCAAGCGCGCAATACCGAAATGTCCGACGCCTACCTGCGCGCCAAGGCCGAGGCCGAAAACACGCGCCGCCGCGCCGACGAAGAAGTATCCAAAGCGCGCAAGTTCGCCATCGAAAGTTTTGCCGACAGCCTGCTGCCAGTGAAGGACAGCCTGGAAGCCGCCATCGCGTTGCCCGGCGCCACCGTGGAGCAGGTGCTAGAGGGTGTACACGCCACGCTGCGGCAGTTGAACGCGGCGCTGGAGCGCAACAAGGTGCTCGTCATCGCGCCGCCCGCCGGCACCAAGTTCGACCCCCATCAGCACCAGGCCATCAGCGTGGTGCCGGCCGACAACGAAGCCGGCACCGTGGTGGCGGTGCTGCAAAAGGGCTACCTCATCGCCGACCGCGTGCTGCGGCCTGCGCTGGTGACGGTGGCGGCGCCGAAGTAAGCCGCAAACGTGGCATCAAAACGCGGCATCAAAACACAGCATCAAACAGTCAGTCATGACGCGCCGGTGGCCTTGAAAGCCGGCGAGTTAGCCACAACTCCAGTTCCACTGAATCACTCCTGAAGGAGCCATAAAAATGGGCAAGATCATCGGCATCGACCTCGGCACCACGAACTCGTGCGTGGCGATCATGGAAGGCAACACCACGCGTGTGATCGAGAACAGCGAAGGTGCGCGCACCACGCCGTCGATCATTGCGTACCAGGACGACGGCGAGATCCTCGTCGGCGCCAGCGCCAAGCGCCAGTCGGTGACGAACCCGCGCAACACGCTGTATGCCGTAAAGCGCCTGATCGGCCGCAAGTTCGCCGAGAAGGAAGTGCAAAAGGACATCGGCCTGATGCCCTTCACCATCGCCGCCGCCGACAACGGCGACGCCTGGGTGGAAGTGCGCGGCAAGAAGATGGCGCCGCCGCAGGTCAGCGCCGAAGTGCTGCGCAAGATGAAGAAGACGGCCGAGGACTACCTGGGTGAAGAAGTGACGGAAGCCGTCATCACCGTGCCGGCTTATTTCAACGACAGCCAGCGCCAGGCGACCAAGGACGCCGGCCGCATTGCGGGGCTGGACGTCAAGCGCATCATCAACGAGCCGACTGCGGCTGCACTCGCCTTCGGCCTGGACAAACACGGCAAGGGCGACCGCAAGATCGCGGTCTTTGACCTGGGTGGCGGCACCTTCGACATCAGCATCATCGAAATCGCCGATGTCGATGGCGAAAAGCAGTTCGAAGTGCTGTCCACCAACGGCGACACTTTCCTGGGCGGCGAGGATTTTGATCAACGCATCATCGACTACATCGTCACCGAATTCCGCAAAGAGCAAGGCGTCGATCTGACGAAGGACGTGCTGGCCCTGCAGCGCCTGAAGGAAGCGGCCGAGAAGGCCAAGATCGAGCTCAGCAACAGCACCCAGACCGACATCAACCTGCCCTACGTGACAGCTGATGCCTCGGGTCCCCGCCACCTCAACATCAAGCTCACCCGCGCCAAGCTCGAAGCCCTGGTCGAGGACCTGATCGAGCGCACCGTGGCGCCCTGCCGCACCGCGATCAAGGATGCCGGCGTCAGCGTCGGCCAGATCGACGACGTGATCCTGGTCGGCGGCATGACCCGCATGCCCAAGGTGCAGGAGGTGGTCAAGGCCTTCTTCGGCAAGGAGCCGCGCAAGGACGTGAACCCCGACGAGGCAGTCGCCGTCGGTGCCGCGATTCAGGGCCAGGTGCTGGCCGGTGACCGCAAGGACGTGCTGCTGCTCGACGTGACACCGCTGTCGCTCGGCATCGAGACGCTCGGTGGCGTTATGACCAAGATGATCACCAAGAACACCACGATCCCGACCAAATTCGCGCAGACCTTCAGCACCGCCGACGACAACCAGCCGGCCGTGACGATCAAGGTCTACCAGGGCGAGCGCGAGATCGCCACCGGCAACAAGATGCTCGGCGAGTTCAACCTCGAAGGGATCCCGCCGTCGGCGCGCGGCACACCGCAGATCGAGGTCAGCTTCGACATCGACGCCGACGGCATCCTGCACGTGGGCGCCAAGGACAAGGGCACCGGCAAGGAAAACAAGATCACGATCAAGGCCAACTCGGGCATCTCTGAAGAAGAGATCCAGAAGATGGTCAAGGACGCCGAACTC
>JANNGN010000207.1:0-1573 GCA_031403895.1 Rubrivivax sp.
ATCCGCGACCGCATCGAAGCGCAAGCCCGCATTCACCACATGGCGCACCACGACGCGCTGACCGACCTGCCCAACCGCGCCGCCTTTATCGAACGCGCCACGGCGCTGCTGGCGCAGGCGCAGGCGCAGGCGCAATCGCAATCGCAATCGCAATCGCAATCGCAATCGCAATCGCACGCTGCCGGCCAGAGCCTGGCGCTGTTGTTCATCGACCTCGACCACTTCAAGCGCGTCAACGATTCGCTCGGCCACCTGGTGGGCGACGTGCTGTTGCAGGCGGTGTCGCAGCGCATCATCGCCACCGTGCGTGAAGCGGACCTGGTGGCGCGTTTTGGCGGTGACGAATTCGTGCTGCTGCTGTCCGGCGCGGCGTCACGGGCTGCGGTGGCCGAGGTGGCGGCCAAACTGTTGCTGGCCATTGGCGCGCCAATGGACGTGGCGGGCGCTTCGATCTCGGTCACACCGTCAATCGGCGTGGCGCTGTTCCCTGAGCATGGCGCCAGTGCTGCTGAACTGATCCAGCATGCTGACACTGCCATGTACGAGGCCAAGGCCGCAGGCCGCGCGGCGTACCGATTCTTTCACCCCGACATGGCAGCCGCCGCAGAGGAAGAACTGGCGCTGGAAAGCCGCCTGGCGCAGGCCCTGTGCGAGCAGGAATTCGTGCTCCACTTTCAGCCCCAGCTGCGCATGAGCGACGGCGCGCTGATCGGCATCGAGGCGCTGGTGCGCTGGATGCACCCGCAACGCGGCCTCGTCCGTCCCGACGAATTCATCCCCGTGGCTGAAGCGCGCCGGCTGATCCTGCCCATCGGCCAATGGGTGCTGAAGAGCGCGCTGCAGCATGCCGTGCGCTGGCACACGCAGGGCCTGGCGCGGGTGCCGGTGGCCGTAAACCTGAGCGGCCTGCAGCTGCAGACTGCCGGCTTCGTGGCCAGCATCGAAGCCGCGCTCGCCGACGCGGGTGCCACCGGCGCCATGCTCGAACTCGAGCTGACCGAGCGCATGCTGATGGACAACCTGGCTGGCGTTCAAAGTGTGCTGACAAGTCTGCGCGCAATGGGCGTTCGCATTGCGGTGGACGACTTCGGCACCGGCTACACCTCGCTGCAGCACTTGAAGAGCCTGCCGCTGGACCGCCTGAAGATCGACCGCAGCTTTGTCGAGGGCCTGCCGGGCGACGCGGGTTCTGCCGCCATCACCAACGCCATCATCCAGATGGGGCACGGGCTGGGTTTGCAGGTGCTGGCTGAAGGGGTGGAAACGGCGGCGCAGCAGGCGCACCTGCTGGCGCATGGGTGCGATGCGCAGCAGGGGTTGCTGGACGGCCCGCCGCTGCCGGCGGGTGAGTTCGAGGCTTGGTTGGCACGTCGCGTCGCTGCTTGACGTGTCGCGTCGGTTGCTGCCCGGCAGGGCTTGTTTTGGCGCGCCGCCCGCCTTTGCCGCGCTGCACCTTGCACGCGAAGTGAGCGCCTTCGGACCCTGCGCCGAGCAATAAATCCTACCCCTTCTTCGCGGCCTTCTTCGGCCGCTGCCACCCCGCCAGCGTGACCTGCCTTGCGCGTGCCAGCGC
>JANNGN010000208.1:0-10422 GCA_031403895.1 Rubrivivax sp.
CGCCGCGCTGGTCGAGGCCAGTGCGCTGAGGGTGGTGGATGCCACGTCCGGCGCCACGGTGCCGGTGCTCATCGCAGGACAGAGCGGCAATGGCGGCGACCCGCCCACGATGGCCAATTTCGTGATGGTCCGCCACGACACACGCGACGACGTACACGACCGCAGCCAGAGCAGCGCGCCGGTCTTCACCTTCTCCAAGTACATGCACGGCCGCAAGGACGGCGTGCGCGACGCTTTTGCGCAACGCGGCATCCAGCCGCACCAGATCATCGGCAGCACGGTGCAACAAGGCCACCTCGTGATGCTGGCAGGCGACACCGGCCTGAGCTTCCACAACCACCTGCACATGGAAGTGCTGGGCTCCACCGCCAACAGCCAGGGCACAGCCACCGTGGCGCTGGGCGTCGGGCCACCGATCTCGATGAACAGCCTGACCAATTTCACGCTGCCCTTCGTGTTCAGCGAGGTCAAGAACATCCTGCACACCGACGGGGTGCCGTGGCACCTGAACTGGTACGAGTCCGACAACGTGAAGGTGCCCTGATGGCCTTCGCCGCCCCCGAACTCTTCAGCACTGGCACCCAGCCCGGGCTGGCGCCTGCCGTGAAACTGGAAAAGGGCAGCGCCGGCGCTGGCGCGGGCGGCTTCGGCGGCGACCTGCTGTCGGCCGCGGCCGGCGCCTTGGGCGTGGTGCAGCCCGATCCCTTGACCGACGCGTTGTCCAGCGCCTTCGTGTACCTGGTGGCGGCGCCGGGGCTTTCGACCTGCCGGCTGCGCTTCCTGCCACGCAGCGACTTCCCTGCGTTGGCGCCGGGCGATGCGCTCACGCTGAAGCTCGGTGACGGTTCCGCTGCACCGTCGGCGGTCTTCGCCGGCAACGTGGCGCGCGTCAGCAGCAGCCAGGGTTCTCTGGACGTGCTGCTGGCCGGGCCCGCCGCCAAGCTGGGGCGCAAGCGACTGAACGCCGGCTACGAGAACCAGGGCTTCGCCGACCTGCTGAAGGCCTGGGCAGGCGAAGCCGGCATCAACACCGGCCGCATTGCCGCCGGCCCCGATTACGCCTTCTTCGCCATCGACGACCGCCTGTCGCTGTGGGACTGGGTGGCGCGTGTGGCCCGCCATGCCGACGTGCCGGCATGGGTTGACGCAGCAGGCGCCCTGAACGCCACGGCGCCTGCGGGCCAGCCTGCGGCCACTTTCCGCCATGGCGAGAACCTGCTGGCCCTGGACACCCACGCCCGCGACCCCGTCGTCACCGGCGGGCGCATCGTCGGCGAAGGCAGCGCGGGCCGCCAGGGCAGCGACGCCTGGGCCTGGCTGGCGAAAGACCCGCAAGGCGTCAGCGCCGGTGGCGCGGCGGGCGGCGCGCTGCAGCAGGAAGGCGGCCTGCGCGACCTGGCCTCGGTTGCGGCTGCCGCAGCCGGTGCGGCAGCAGGCGCGGCGCGCATTGCCGACATCGTCGCAGTGCGCGTGCCCGGCAGCGCCGCGCTGGACGTGGCCAGCGTGTTCGAACTGACCCACTGCCCCGGCGGCGAAGGCGACGGCCACTGGGCCGCCAGCGAATTGCGCCATCACTTCAGCGCGCGCACCGGCTTTGTCACCGAAATCATCGGCCTGGCGCTGTCATGAACGACCTCTACGACACGCTGCAAAAGCTGGTGCGCCACGAGCTGCGGTCGCGCCGCTTCGCCGAAATGGGGCAGGTGCAGGCCGTCTATCCGAGTGACCCCGGCAACTACGACGCCGACGTGGTGCTGCACGCCACCGACCTGGTGCTGCGCCACGTGCCCGTGCTGACGCCGCGCAAGGGCTACGCCAGCCTGCCCGAGGTGGGCGACCTGGTGCTGCTGCAGTTCATGGGCGGCGACGTGAACCGGCCCGTCATCGTGGGCACGCTCTACAACGGCGACGACCGACCGCCCGAGAACACCGAAAACGACTGGGTGCTGCAACTGCCCTCGGGCCCCGACAACAAAGAAGCCGGGCTGCGCATCGAACTGCGCCAGTCCGATCCCATCGGCTTCACGGTTAGCCTGAAGGGCGACAAGTTCGAGTTGCTGGTGCAGGACGACGACCCGGTGGCCACGCTGAAGGTGGCGGGCACCAAACTCAGCATCGACGGCGGCGGCGGCATCAAGCTCGAAGGCGCTGGCGACGTGCAGATCAAGGCCAGCGGCAACCTCAAGCTCGAAGCCGGCGGCAACGCCGAAATCAAGGCCGGCGGCACGCTCGCGCTGAAGGGCGCGAAGCTCGACCTCAACTGAACAGGCGCACAGAAAAGACCATGGGCATGCCCGCAGCCAAACAAGGTGACAAGGTGATGGCCCTGGACATCCACATCGTGATGATCCCCAGCCCCGGCGGCCCCGTGCCGACGCCGCTGCCCAGCCCCTTCGTGGGCACGCTGGACGGCGAGTTGTCGTCCAGCGTGTTCTTCGACGGCAAGGCCGCAGCCACGGTCGGCTCGACCGCCACCAACACGCCGCAGCACATCCCGCTGGGCGGCCCGTTCCAGAAGCCGCCAGGCAACAAAGCCACGGTGATGCAGGGCTCGTCCACCGTCTTCATCAACGGCAAGCCAGCCGCGAGAATGGGCGACCCGGCCTTGACCTGCAACGACCCTGCCGACCTCCCCGCCGGCACGGTGCTGGCCTCGGGCACGGTCTTCATCGGGGGTTGAACCAGATGCCCAGTTTCCAGCCCCCGCCCACCGCGCAGCTGCTGCGCGACATTGCCGTGCATGCGGTACACCTTGAACTGCGGCCCGTTTACCGCTTGACCGAAAGCGCGAAGTTGCCGCGCCGCGCGTGGGACTTCATCCCACGCGAGGGTCTGGAAAACCTGGCCCAGGCCGTCATCCTGCGGCTGCTCACGCCACGCGGCGAACTTGCCGATCTGGGCCACCCCGAATACGGCTCGCGCGTACACGAGCTCATCGGGCAGGAGAACAACACCACCCAGCGCAACCTGCTCAAGTTGTTCATCCTGGAAGCGCTGAAGCTGGAACCGCGGGTCGAGAAGGTGGCCGAACTGAAGGTCGAGCCCTCGCCTGGCGCGCGCTCAACGGTGGACGTGCTCTTGCGCGTGAAGCCGGTCGGTGCGGCAACGCTCGTGACCATCGGCCCCTTTGCCATCGAACTTGCGGTCTGAGGAGATTCACGATGTCCTTCCGCCGCAAAACCTACCCCGAAGTCGCCGAAAGCCTGCTCAACCGCCTGCTCGGCGGCGTGAGTGCCGAAGCGCATCCCTACCCGCCGCCCGGCGGCGGCCGCGAGCCCTTCGCGCACCCGCTGGAACGTGCACCGGTGGCGCAGTTGACGGCGGTCTGGGGCGCACGCAACGGCAGCAGCTTCCGTTTCGAACGCGACGCCGACTTCAAGCTCTCGGCCGACGCCGCACAACTGGAATGGCTGCCCAGCGGCGCGCGTCCCGATGACGGCACGGCCTTCGAGGTGCACTACCTGCCGCGCCAGCGCGAGGTGGGTGTCAACGACCTCTACCCCGGTTCGGTGGTGCGCACGCTGATGGAAGCTGTGGCACTGGAAACTGCGGGCCTGTACGCGCAGATGGAAGCCGTCTACAAGGCCGGCTTCATCGACACCGCCAGCGGTGGCGCGCTCGACCACGTGGTGGCGCTACTGGGCCTGGCCCGCGTGACGGCCGGCCGCAACAGCACCGAACTGCGCTTCACGCGCACGGTCAACGCGCGTGGCGAGATCACCTTGCCCGCCGGCACGCGCGCGGCCACCGTTGACGGTGCCGTCGAATACGAAACGTTGGCCGACATCACCCTGGCCGACGGCCAGGCCAGCGCCAGGGTGCCGGCACGCGACACCGTGGCCATCAACGACGGCCTGCCCGCCGACAGCCTGACACTGCTGACACGCCCGGTGGCCGGCATCGATGCCGTGAGCAACCCCGCCGCCACATCGCGCCTGGACCGCGACGAAAACGACGAAGAACTGCGCACCCGCGCGCGCCGCTTCCTGGTGGGCGCCGAACGCGGCACACGTTCGGCCATCGAAGCGGCCATCGCCGCCGAGGGCCTGCGCTGCGAGCTCAGCGAACCGGCGCCGGGGCGCGTCGATGTGGTGCTGCAGTCCGGCGCGCTCGACCCCACCCGCCGCGCGCGGCTGGAAGCCGCCATCCTGCGCGTGCGGCCGGCCGGCATCAGCGTCAACCTGATCGACGGCAGCCCGCCGGCCAAGGTGGACATCGAACTGCGCCTGAGCACCGCAGCCGGCCTGCCGGCGACCGAGCTGCGTGCCATCCAGGACAGCATCCGCCAGCGTTTCAGCGACTACTTCGCGGTCCTGCCCATCAAGAGCGACGGCAGCGCCAGCAAGCTGATCGGCCTGGCGATGGGCGTAGCGGGTGTCGAAGACGCGCGCCTGGTGGCCGCGCGAGTCGGCGCCAGCGACAAGCTCGACGCGGCGCGCGGCCTCATCGCGCTGGCGACGCAGTCCACCGAACTCGGCGAAGTGCGCATCGCCGACCCGGCGCTGGCCAGCACCTTGACGCTGGTGGTGCGTTACCACCGCGCGCAGACCATCCCCGACCAGGCCGCGCTGCAAGCGGCGGTGGAAGCGGCCATCGCCAGCCTGAACACGCTGGCAGCACAGGACAACCCCGCCAACGACGCCAAACGCTCTCTGGGCTGGGCGCGCCTGACGCGTCTGCTGCCGCTGCCCGGCCTGACGCCGGCCTCGCTGGAACAGCAGTTCGCCGGCAGCCTGGGCGCAGATGACGACGATGTCGGGGACTACACGGTGCAGTGGGTGCTGACGCGGCCCACCGGCGCCAGCCAGTTGCTCGAAGGCACCAGCGCGCCGGCCATAGTGCTGACGACACCCGAGCGCCTGAGCCTGGCGGCCGTGAAGGTCGATGTGAAGCCCAAGCCCGCAGTCTGAGCCGCCTTCACCATGGTCACCTTCGACAAGCTCAACGCCCACCTGCCCACGCTGTGGCGCGCGCAGCGCGGCGACAGCACGCTGCTGTCGCAGTGGCTGCAGGCCGTGGGCGCCACCTTCGACGGCGGCGCGGCCGACATTCAGCATGTGCTGCGCGCGCACTGGTTCGACACCGCCGACGCCGCCGCCTGGGCCACACACTTCACCGCCGACCGCCGCGAGCGCGGCCTGGGCGCCCTGCGCATCACCAACCCGTCGGACCAGCGCGAGGCGCTGCGCTACCCCTACGTGCGCGACCTCGCGCGCATGGCCGCGCTGCTGGACCTGCCGCCCTGGCGTGAACCCGCCAGCCTGCGCGAAGGGGTGGAGGAATACCGCCAACGTGTAGGCGATGTGCTGGGCGCCTACCGCGCAGGCCTGGTCACGCCGGCCGCGCTGCGCGCGCTGGTCGATGCCGCGCTGCCCGAAGACATGGGTGCAGCGCTGCAGGCACGGCGTGCCGGCTACGCGCTGGAAGAACCCACCGCACTGCGCTTCACCACCACGCCGCTGGTGGCCACACCGGCCGTGCAGGAAGGCAACGCGGTGGCGCCCCTGTCGCGCTGGGCGCTGCCGGCCGGCGCCGCGCCAGGCTTCGTCATCGAAGGCGTGGCGGCTGCTGGCGTGGTGGCGGCCACGGTGGCGCCGATGGTCGAGCGCTACACCCCCGCTGCCGCGCTGAAGGGCGTGGGACTGGCCTACGCCGGTACGCTGGCGCCAGGCCAGGCGCTGCGCCTGCTGCCGGGGCGGCGGCAATGGCTGCTGCGCGGCGCGGCGCTGCTGGCCAGTGAAGCCGAAACGCCGGCCAACGCGGCGCGCGACCCCTCGGCCAACGGCCCCTTCGCTGCGGCGGCCACACTGTCCGCCGGCCGCGCCGTGGCGGTGTGCGGCGCGCCCGACGGCAGCCTGTGGCTGATCCAGCGCACGCAGGTTACGCAGCGTGTGCAGCGCTTCAACGGCAGCACGCTGCAGGCGGTGGAAACCGATGCGCCCGCCGGCCCCTTCAACGCTTTGCTGGTGCAGGGCGACTCGGCCTGGTTGGGCACCGACGCCGGCCTCTTCCGCTGCCCGCTGTGGCCGGCCGACGGCGTGCTGCGCTGGCAAGCCGTGGTCGGCGTCACCGGCGCCGTGCGCGTGCTCGCCGACGGCCCCACCGAGGGCTTGTTCGCTGCGGGCGCGCAAGGCCTGTGGCAAGTGGCTGCCGACGCCAGCGTCGCCGGGCACCGCCACGCCACGCTGGACCTCTTCGGCTACAGCACCGACGGCGCCCGCGAATGGCTGGCCACCGACCGTGCGCTCTTCGTCGCCCACCAGGGACAGGTCTGGCGCTACGACAGCAGCAGCGTCAGCGGCACCAGCATCACCAGCGTCACCAGCGAGACCACGCCCGACTGGGTCGAGGCCGCCGCGCCCGACAACACCCAGACCAGCCCGTTGCCCGGCATCCGCTGCATCGCCCTTGGCCGCGACGGCAGCCTGTGGCTGGGTGGGCCCGCTGGCCTGGCGCGCTGGTTCGCGGGCGACGACGGTGTCACGCGGCTGGCGGCCTTTCCGGACGTCTTCGTCAACGCCGTGCAGCAACTGGCGCTGGACGAGCGCGGCATGCTGTGGATCGCTGGCGACGACGGCCTGTTCCGCTTCGACGGCCGCGACTTCGCGCAGCACGATTTCGCCGCAGCACGCTGGCGCACGCTGGGTGACGCCGAACGCATCTTCCCCGAAGAACTGCGTGTCGAACCGCGTGGCTTCTGGCGCTTCGACCGCGCCACCAGCCGCTGGCAGCGCTTCGACAAGCAGGCCCGACGCTTCGCCGACAGCACACTGGCAGCGCGCGCCGCCGCATCGGAAGCCATCGCCGGCCTGGCGCTGCGCCCGGCGCTGCGCGCCGAACTCGGCACGCTGGCCGGCAGCATCTTCACCGCCACGGCCGACGTGCCTGCGGCCGACCTGCGCCTGCGCCTGAAACCCGACGAGACACGCATCGTCGATGGCGCCATGCCCTACCTGCCGCAAAGCACTGACAACGGCACTTGGCGCTACCTGCAGCTGGCCACCGCGCCCGTGGCGCCAGCGGGCCGGCCCTGGTGGTCCACCGAAGGCCAGCTCTTCCCGCCGCCAGCCACGCGCAACGCGCCGGTGCCCGGCCACTGGCGCGACGACCCGGCTTTCCTGGCCGACGCGCAGCAAGAAGGCCAGTTCGACCAGGTCACCTACAGCTACCCGCCTTCGGCGCGGCTGTGGGTGGTGCAGCCCAATACCCCGGCCCTGGGCATCCGCGTGCGGCTGTTCGCCGCCGACCCCGACAAGCCCGTTGACCCCGCCCTGGCCGAACGGGTATGGCAATTGATCGCCCGCGCGCGCCCGGCCGGCGTGCCGCTGCAGTTGATGGGCGAAGGCAGCGTTCTGAAGGAGAGCACCTCATGAGCTTGCAGACAGCCCGCGACACGGCCGCCGCGCTGGCGCCAAAGTCACCCGGCCACCTGATCACTGCGGCCGACTGGAACGCGCTGGTCGGCGTGCTGGTGGAGTACGGCGACGCACTGATCGCCCTGCCCGAACGCGTGGCTGCGGCCGAAGCCGCGCTGGCCGCCATGGGCACCCGCGTCGATGCGCTGGAGGCGCTGGAAACCCGCGTGCAGACGCTGGAGGACGAGACCGCCCCGCTGCGCGAGAACTACAAGCTGACCGTGCGCACCACGGCCGAAAATTTCCTCGTCGGCCAGGTCGCCGAGCTGGTCTTCACCGCGACTGCGCTGGACGGCCGCCCGCTCAGCGGCTCGCAGCCCTGGCTGGACCTGGTGGCGACCTGGGGCCGGCTGCGCGCGGCACCCGGCTTCGTGGCGCGCGAGAACGCCGAAGAGAACGCGCTGTCCGTGCAGTTCAACAATGCAGGCGAGGTGCGCGTGCAACTGCGTTCGCAGTTCACGCGCGGCTTCACGCCGACGTCTGAACTTGTCTTCGCCAACGCGCTGAACGCACAGGCCGGCAGCACCGGCAAGACCGTGCAGCAGGTGCTGAAGGCCTCGGCTTCGCCGCAAGACCCCGAGACCCGCTTCGCGTTCAAGGCCCTGCACACCACCTACGACGCCAACACCACCGTGCGCAATTACGCCGACGGCTACGTGTCGCAGATGGCCGGCGGCAAATTCACGCCCGGCAAGGTCGGCACGCTCATCCGCCCGGGTGTCTGGGAAGAGTACCGCGCCACCGTGATGGCCTTCGCCAAGCCCGATGCCAACGCCGCCACCGCCGACGCCACGCGCGGCGTGGCCACCGTGCAGGTGACCTTCCGCGAATGGGTGGGCCATTGGTCAGACGACTACATGCAGACGCTGGACCCGGTGCTGCCCAACTGGAGCAGCCTGCTGCAGCTGAACCTGGGCCGCGCCGACGTGCTGCCCTTCGCAGTGGCAGAACTCGACAAGCGCGCGCGCACCGACGGCGTGCTGGGCCACGCCCGCAACCTGCTGGCCTTCGACCGCGCCGCAGGCGTCATCAACCCGGGCAACGACGGCAACCTGGCGCTCAGCAAGAGCCTGCTGCAAGGCGCCGTGAAACTGCAACTGGCGACCGGCGGTGAAGACGCTCAGGCCGCCACCAGCTACGCCCAGCAGGCGCAGGCCACGCAACAGGCCGGTTTCACGGCGCGCGCCGCGCAAGCCACGGCACAGGACGCCGCGGGGGCCAAGCAGAGCGTGGTGCTGCTGGAGAACCGCGTCAAGGCGGCCGAGCAGACCGGCCGCGAGATCAGCGCCGGGCTGAAGAACATCGGCGACGGCGTCAACAAGATCAACGTCGCCGAAGTGGCCGACCTGGGTGGGCGGCTGAACAAGATCAACCTGAATCTTGCAGACCTGGCGAAGAAGATCCCCGGCGGCTGAGACACATCAGCATGGCCATCGTGTACCTCCAGCCCACCGACCTGTCGCCCGCGCAGGCGCAGCAGGTGCTGGACTTCCTGAACCGCGCCAGCAGCGCCTTGCAACTGGCGCGCGAGATCGAGTTTCCGCGCGAACTGGACATCGGCGTGAAGCTGGGCCAGCGCCTGCTGGATGCCCGAGCGGCACTGGGCGGCAGCTACACCGCACTGGCGCAGGTGCGCGCGGTGCGCCTGATCGGGCCCGAGCGCTTTACCGAGATCTGCGTCGCCGCACTGGGCTTCGAACCCGAACGCTGGGTCGAGCTGTTTTACGCCGGCAGCCCCATGACCGCGCCCACCGAAAGTGGCCTGGCCGTCACCCTGCACCCGCGGCCGCAACCGGCCTGGCTGGGCCAGCCGCTGCGCCTGACGGTGCGTGTGGCCGACCTCGGCGGCACGCCGCGCGGCGGCGTGGCGGTGACGGTGCAAACCGGCGCCGGCAAGCTGAGCTGGATGTACGGTTTCCAGCATGTCGAAGGCCAGGCCGTCACGGTGCTGACCGGGGTTGACGGCGAAGCCGAACTCGAGTTGCAGCGCGACCCTTCCGAGCCCTTGTCCGACCTGCACCAGGCCGCACTGGAAAACGCCCTGGCCGAATTCGACGTGAACGCCACCGACCCGCTGAAGCTGGAGGCCGATTTCCGCGCCCTGGCCCAGCTGTACCTGCTGGAACGCAACTACAACCTGCGCCGCGCCATCGACATCCATGTACGCGACCACCGCGAGGCCATGGTCGCCGCCATCAACCCCGGCACCTGGCGCCTGAGCTGGCCGGTGGAAAGCGTGCTGCTGCAGGCCGACGCCCACGCCAGCAGCGGTGGCGGCACCGCAGTGGCGCGCGCAGTGGTGGCGGTGCAGTGGAAAAACTGGGTCGGTGCCTGGCTCGAATTCTTCGGCGACGTGTTGAAAGAAGCCTCGGGACTGGACGCCAGGTTCAGCGCTGCGCTGCGCCGCGGCGCCGACGCCGAAGTCATCAGTGACCTGCTCGGCCAGGCGCAGAACTTCGTCGCCAACCAGGCCGGCAAGAGCGCCCAGTGGCTGGGCCAGAAGACGATCGACGCGGCTGTCGCCAAGGTCGTCAGCAGCGACCTCGAAAACCTGCCCGCCGCAGCGCGCACGGCCCTGCTGACGCAACTGGAAGTGGCCGCGCGCGAAGTCAGCCCCACCACGCTCGGCAACTTCACGCTGGTGACCACCTTGCGCAGGACGCTGGGCAAGAACATCACCGACGTCGGCAGCCTCAGCCTCGAACGCCTGAACCGCGCCGAGTCCCTGCTCGCGCAGGTGGACGTGCGCGCGGCACGCGTCGAACAACTGGCCGCCGAGGTGCAGCGCAACGACACGCGGGTGACTGAGCAGATCGGCCGCTTCAACACCGAGGTGGCGCGCTTCGACACGCAACTCGCGGGCTTTGACCTGCAGCGCGGCGACATCACGCTGCGCATCAACGGCCTGCAGACCAACTTCACCAGGTTGCAGACCGACTTCGGCAGGCTGCAAATTCCCCGCAGCGCAGCGGCGCCAAGCCAGCGCAAGCCCGCCGCCAAAGGCACG
>JANNGN010000209.1:0-4910 GCA_031403895.1 Rubrivivax sp.
GCAACTTGAAGAACAGGCCCTGCGATTCGTGTCCGACCGCAGCCGCAACCGCTACGCCGACGGCAAGCTGGAAGTGAGCAAGATCTTCGACTGGTACGGCGGCGACTTCAAGCTCGGCCACAAGGGCATCGTCTCATTGCCCGCGTTCTTCGCACGTTATGCCGCGCAGCTTGCCGATGCACCGGCAGACCGCGACCGCATCAAGGCGCAAAGTCTGCCGGTGGGCTTTCTGGACTATGACTGGAAGCTGAACGACGCGAAGTGAGGCCGCTCAGCGCCAGGCGAAGCGGCTGGTGGCGCCGGCATCCACAAAATTGCCGGCCGCAATGGCCTGCGCCGCGATGGGCTCGGCGGCGTGTTCCCACTCGGTCTCGCTGGGCAAGCGCAGCGGCAGTTGTTGCTGCGCGGCGGCCCAGGCAGCGTAGGCATCGACTTCGAAGTAGCTGATCTGCGTGACGGGCGTGTGCGGATCCAGCGGCACCAGGCCGTGCAGCGTGAAGACCTGCCACGCACCGTGCGCAGCGTGTTCAGCGCGCCGCCAAAACAGCGGCGCATCGATGGGCTGGCTCTGACCCTGGCCTTGGCCTTTTCCCTGCACCCAGCCCCAGCCGCCAGCCATCAGCGTGGCTGCTGGCAGCCGCCGTCCTGCACAAACTGGAGTCATTCGCCGTGCGTGACCAGGCGGTTGGCCAGCGCGTAGGGCTACAGCCAGTTCTTGTGGCGCGGGGCTTACTTGTCGAAGGCAAAGTCAGTGGCGCCAGTGGATTGCAGGACAGCAAGTGCAGCAGGTGCAGCAGCTCGGTGAGCATCAGCTCCTGGTGCTGCTGCGCGTGCTGCAGGCCGAGGGTCACGAGCGTCACCAGCGCTGCCTGGGCATGGGTCTGCAGCAGGCGCAGCACGCGTGCTGTCCACCGCCGCGCGGGAGGCATTGACTTCGGTCAGGCTCGGCCGCGTGATCAGCCCCGGCCGCAGCCGCGCGTGCTGCGCGCCGACACCCTGGTAGTTGCTGTTGAAGCGCAGCCGGAATGCCGGATGGTGGGGCCGGAAGTCGGGCCGAAAACGTTCGAGCACGAAGGTCTCGAAGAACCAGGTGGTGTGCGCCAGATGCCACTTGGCGGGGCTGGCGCCGGCCATGCTCTGCACCTGGCAGTCGGCCTCGGACTGCGGCGCCACCAGCGCCAGTGATGCGGCACGCACGCCGGTGTGGCGCTGCCCGCTTGCACCGGGATGGGCAGGTTCGGGGGCGGGCATGGCTGCAGGCATGGCGCTCCGTGAAGTCAGGCGATTGCTTGCCTGGGCAGTGCTGACGCTACCAAGCGTCGATGAACGCTGCTGTGCGCTCGCGCCCACGCGGTCCGGCCATCCCGCGCGCCCGCCATGCACGGGTGTCTGCCAGTTTCCCCAAGCGCTCGCGAGCCAGGCCCCGCCTGCTGTTCATGCTGCTCATCAGCCTCACTGGCCTGAGCCACGCCGTCGATCCACCCAGCCCCGAAGCCCTGGAACGGTGGCGCGCCGGCCGCTGGAGCGGCGCGCTCGAATAGCGCGACGACCAGAGCAACCGCAGCTTCAAGTTGCCCGTGATCACGGCGACCAGCCTCGGCCCCGACGCGGCCACTTGACGCGGCTGTCGAGTTTTGACCACGGCCCGCAGACCGGCCGCGTACACATCACCACGGTGAGCCTGTTCGACGCCAGCGGCAGCAGCGTCGGCTGCGCCATATTCCGCAAGGGGCGCGCGATCGAGACCCCGACCGACGCTGCGCGGGTCAGCGCCTGCTAGGACGCGGCGCACAGCTCGCTTGTGGTCCTGCGCCGCAGGCAGGACGACAACCGGCCGGCCGACATCCGCATCACCCAGACCCGGCGCGGCGCCGAGCTGACAGCGCTGAAGGAAGTCAAACCCGTGGACGCGCCCGACAGCGCCTACGCCTTTCGCAACCAGACCGTGCTGAGGCTGCAAGCGGCGCCCTGAGCAGGCGGCATCAACCCAGCGTGGCGGGATCGAAGTTGGCGCCGCACAGCACAAGCGCCACGCGCTCGTGCGGCGCGGGCCGCACGGCGCCACAGCGCAGCGCCGCCAGCGGCAGCGCAGCGGCGGGTTCGACGGCCAGCCGCAGCTCAGTCCACAGCAGGCGCTGCGCTTCAAGAATGGCGGCGTCGGGCAGCAGATGCGACGCGGCCACGAAACGCTGGCTGATCGGCCACGCAATGCTGCCGATGCGCCGCGCACCCAGCGCGTCGGCGGCCAGGCCAGACACCGCCACGTCCACCGGTTCTCCGGCGGCACGCGCCGCATGCAGCGTGGGTGAGCCCACAGGTTCCAGCGCCTCGACACGGCAACGGCCTTCGAACCAGGCCGCAATGCCGGCGATCAAGCCGCCGCCGCCGACGCTGACCAGCACGCGGTCTGGCAGGCCGGCGTCCTGTTCGATCTCTGCCGCCAGCGTGCCGGCACCCACCACCACTTCATCCTGATCGTAGGCGTGCATCAGAAGCGCGCCGCTGGCCTGCTGGCGCGCCAGGCAGGCGGCCAGCGCGTCGGCGTAGGCGGCACCGGCCACCACCACCTGCGCCTGCAACGCGGACAGGGCCTGGCGCTTGGCTGCGCTGGCCAATTCGGGCAGGAAGACTTCGCAGCGCACGCCCAGCGCCAACGCGGCGGTTGCCACCGCAATGCCGGCGTTGCCGCCGGAGGCGATCACCACCCCGGCGGCCGGAATGGGCAGTACACGCATGCGGTTGAACATGCCGCGCGCCTTGAAGCTGCCGCCGCGCTGCAGCTGTTCGAGCTTCAGCCACAGCTCAGCGCAGCCGACGCCGAGCGCCGCGCCGGGCAGCCGCAGCAGCGGTGTGCGCCGCACGTCGCCAGCGATGCGCGCCTGCGCGGCGGTGATGGTTTGCGGGTTGACACGGGACTCGATCGCGCTCATCGACTCATCGTAGCCGCTACAGTGGCCCGATGAACACACCCTCCCCCGACGCCCTGGCCTGGGCGCAGCGCCTGGTGCGTATCCACACTGTCAGCCACGTCTCGAACCTGCCGCTGATCGAGTGCATCGCCGACCACCTGCGCAGCCTGCACGTGCCGTTGCGGTTGACTTACGACGACGATCGCAAGAAGGCCAACCTCTTCGCCACGCTGGGCGCTGGCAAGCCCGCAGGCGTGGTGTTGTCAGGCCACACCGACACGGTGCCCTGGGACGGCCAGGCCTGGACGATGGACCCGCTGTCGGCCGAGCTGAAGGACGGCCGCCTCTACGGCCGTGGCAGTGCCGACATGAAGGGCTGGATCGGCCTCGTCGTGGCGCAGACCAAGGCCTGGCTCGACGCCGACCTGCCGCACGCGCTGCACTACGCCTTCAGCTACGACGAAGAGGTGGGCGGCTTCGGTGTCATGAACCTGATTGCCGACCTGCGCGAAGCCGGCATAGCGCCCGCGATGTGCGTGGTCGGCGAACCCACAAACATGCTGCCGGCCATCGCGCACAAGGGCGTACACCGCTGGCGCTGTTGCGTGCGCGGCAAGGCGGCACATTCGTCGCTGACGCCGATGGCGGTGAACGCGATCGAAGCGGCAGCGCGCGTGGTGGCGCACATCACGGCCATCGGCGACGAACTGCGCGCGACGGGCCCGCGCCAGGTCGGCTTCGACGTGCCCTGGTCCACCAGTGCGGTGTGCCGTTTTGAAGGCGGCATTGCCGACAACGTGGTGCCCGAAGAGTGCCGTTTCCACTACGAATTCCGCGACCTGCCCGGCGCCGACGCCGCCGCGCTGCAGCGCCGCGTGGTGGACTACGCCCGGACGCTGGAGCCGGCGATGAAAGCGGTGGAGCCGAGCAGCGGCTTCGCCTTCGAATCCTTTGCATCGATGCCCGCGTTCAAGGCCCGGCCCGACGAGCCGGCCGTGCAACTTGCACAACGCTTGGCCGGCACGCAGCAAACAACGCTGGTGGCCTTTGGCACCGAGGCCGGTCTGTTCCAGCGCGCAGGCATGTCAACCGTGGTCTGCGGGCCGGGCTCCATCCAGCAGGCGCACCAGGCGGATGAGTTTGTGAGCCTGGCGCAGTTGGCGCGGGCTGAGGATTTCTTGCGCGGACTGGGCGCCGGTCTGACGATTGCGGCCACTTGAAGGCCGCGTTGGACGCAACAGATCAACCCGCCAGCAAGTGCCGCGGCGCTTCGCCCGCCCGCCACCCATCCACCATGCGCCCGATCAGCGCTTCGAATTCAAGCGTGTAGCGCGTGCTGTCAAACAGCGGCAGCTCCATGCGCTTCTCGTTCAGAACCTGCTTGTAGCCCGCCACCAGCGCAGGCTCTGCAGCCAGCGCGCGAATCGCGCGTTTGTAGTCTTCGACATCGCCGAAGGCCAACTCCCCCAGCCCCGCCGCGTTCAGCACACCGGCCGCCACGCGTGAGGCATAGGCATTGCCGAAGAGCGTGACCACGGGCAGACCCGCCCACAGTGCGTCGGCCGCCGTGGTGTGCGCGTTGTAGGGCCAGGTGTCAACAAACACATCGGCCAGCGCCAGGCGCGAGAAGTGCGATTCGTAGGTGACGGTGGGTGCGAAGACGATGCGCTCTGGCGCCACACCGCGCGCTGCCGCTTCACGCAGCACGTTGTCGTGCAACTGGCCGTTGGTTTCTTTCAACCACAACACGGCATGCGGCACTTCGCGCAGCACTTCGCACCAGGCGTCAAGTGCATCGGGCAGGATCTTGTAGGTGTGGTTGAAGGCGCACATCACGAAGGCACCTTCGGGCAGCCCCGCCTGCGCGCGGCGCAGGGGCTTTGGCAGCGGGCGCCAGCGGCCGTTGGGTTGGAAGGTCAGTGGCATCTGCGCCAGCTTTTCGCTGAAGTGCGGCGCCAGTTCAATCGGCGTCACCAGCGGGTCGCCGATCAGGTAGTCGAT
>JANNGN010000210.1:0-8970 GCA_031403895.1 Rubrivivax sp.
ACAGGGTGGCCATGTGGGCAGTGCCGAAGAACTTGGCCACCAGCCCGGCCGTCGGCGGCACGGTGGACAGGAAGGTCAGCCCCATCACGGCCGCAAAGACCAGCACCACGGCGCCGGTCTTCGGCGCCAGCATGAACAGCAACACCGCCACGGCGCGCGCGGCATACACCATCGACAGCAGCGACTTCATGCGCCAGCGCCCCACCGCCCAACCCATGGCGACGCTGCCGACGATGTTGAACAGGCCCAGCATCGCCAGCGCCCAGGCGCCGTACTGCAGCGGCAGCCCGCAAGCGGCCACCACACCCGGCAGGTGGGTGCCGAGAAAGGCGACGTGAAAGCCGCAGACGAAAAAGCCGGTCGCCAGCAGCAGGTAGCTCGGGGTGTGCAGGGCGGTGACGATCGCCTGGCGCAGGCCCACCACCTTCTGCCCGACCGGCGCTGCTTGTTGCGATGAACCCCTGAGCAGGAAGGCCGCCGGCAGTGCCAACAGCACCATCAGACCCAGCACCTGCATGGCACTCGCCCAGCCCAGCCCGACCATCAACACGCCGGCGATGGGCGCCATCAGGAACTGGCCGAACGAGCCGCCCGCATTGACGATGCCGAAGGCCATGCCGCGCTTGTCGGGCGCGACCAGGCGCGTGGTGGTCGCCATCAGCACCGCCGGCCCGGCCATGCCGGCCCCACCGGCAGCCAGCACGCCAATGGCGAAGATGAGGCCCGCCGTGCTGCTCATCAGCGGCGTGATGAAAGTGCCCAGTGCAACCAGCGCGACGCCGACGAGCAACACGCGCCCGGCGCCCACCTTGTCGGCCAGCGCGCCGGCAATGGGCTGCGTCAGGCCCCACCACAGTTGCCCGAACGCAAAGGCCAGGCTGATGTTGGCCAGGCCCACCCCCGTGGACGTGTTCAGCGAGCCCAGGAACAGGCCCATCGTCTGGCGCACGCCCATCGTCAGCGCAAAGGTGCCGGCCGCCGCCAGCAGCACGAGCCAGGCTGCCAGATGCCGCTGGCTTGAGACTGCCGGATCATTCATTGCTCGCCCCTGCGGCTGCGGTGGACAAGGTCTCAAGGCTCTCATCGAGCAGCAGGTGCAGCGCCGCCACGCGCTGCACGCCCAGCAGCGCATGGATGCCCTCCTGCGCTGCACGCCAGTGGCGCTGCGCCTCCGCGCGCTTGGCGCGGCCGGCGTCGGTGATGGTCACGCTGCGGCTGCGCGCATCCACGCCGGCCGCCAGTTCAACCCAGCCGGCATCCAGCAGCGGCTTCAGGTTGCGCGTCAGCGTTGACGCATCGAGCGTCATCGCCTGCGCCAGGTCGCCCGGGCGCACGGGGCCGAGCTTGGCCACATGCGACAGCAGCGAGTACTGCGTTGTCTTCAGGCCCGCCTTGGCCAGCTCCTGGTCGTAGTGCTGCGTCACCCGGCGCGCGAGCTGGCGCAACTTCAGGTTGGTGCAGCCGCGGGGCTGGGGCTCAGGCAGCGAACGGGCGGGACGCGGGGAGGCGGTTGAAGGTGGCATCTGACGATTGTAGCTGCAAGTGTTGCATATGCAATCATACAGGCGCGAAACCACTGCTGGGGCCAGATCGTCTCAGCGCTGAACTTGCCACTGAACTTGCCACTGAACCTGTCGCTGAACCTGTCACCGGAGGAGGCCGATTCCGCCCACGCCATCTTCCACGGCAGGCTGTCGCGCAGCCGGTGCGGGCGCGAGGGAATGTAGGGGAACCTCGGGGAAATGTCGGTGGTGAAGCGTCGCTGCAGGCCGTATAAGCCTGCACAAGACCCCCCTGCACAAGAACCCATCCAGGAGAGACCCCATGTTCCGTGTTTACACCCACCCGCTGCTGACGGCCGTTGTGTTGTCGCTGTCTGTGCCGCTGGCGCTGGCCGACGGTGTCCGAGTCAGGGACGAGCGCGGCAACCCCGCCGGCGCACCCTTCCCCAGCAACCGCTACACCGTCTTTGACGGCACGCAGAACACGCTGCGGCGTGTCAACCTGCCCAAGCCGGACTGTGCGGTGCGCGTCAACGACTGCCTGGACATCGACGTCATCAACACGCTCGACGGCTTTTCGACGCAGCCCCGCATCACCGTGCCCTTCACTGGCGCCATCGACCCGAACACGGTCAACAGCAACACGGTGTACCTCGTCAACCTGGGTGACACGCTGACACTGCGCGGCTATGGCGACCGTGTCGGCATCAACCAGATCGTGTGGGACCCGGCCAGCAACACGCTGGCCTTCCAGAGCGACGAATTGCTGCAGCAGCATGCGCGCTACCTGCTGGTCATCACCGACGGTGTGCGCGACAGCACGGGCCGCAAGATCAAGGGCGGTGACGGTGACGATGATGATGACGACCGCGATGACGGCCGCGAAAACAGCCGCGACAGCAACGAGTACCGCGCCTACCGCCATGCGCTGCGCGACGGCATGCGCAGCCAGCGCGGGCAGCGCCAGAAAATAGTGGCGGCCAGCCTGTTCTCGACGCAGAGCACCAGTGCCGACCTGGCCAAAATCAATCGGGCGATCAAAGGGTCTAACCCGGCGCCGGTGGACTTCATGATCGGCACGGCCGGCGGCAGCGCGGTGCGCGCGGTGTTCCCGGTGGCGTCGGTGCTGGGCATCCAGTTCAACCGCCAGACCGGCGCTGCGCCTGCGTTCACCAGCAGCTTCGTGCCCACGCCGGCGCTGGGCGTGGCACCCGGCGCGGTGGCGGCGGTGGCTTATGGCCGCTACCGCTCGCCCGACTATGAAACGGCGGGCAAGTACATCCCTGCCACCGGCACGCTGACGGGCACGCCAGTGCAGCAGGGCAGCAACGACCTGCTGGTGCAGATGTTCGTACCCGCTGGCGCCAAGCCGGCCACTGGCTGGCCGGTGGCCCTCTTCGGCCATGGCTTTGGCGACAGCCTGTACGGCGCTCCCTGGACCGTGGCTGCCACGCTGGCATCGCGCGGCATTGCCACCGTGTCGATCAACGTCGTCGGCCACGGCGGCGGTGCGCTGGGTTCGCTCGCGGTTCTGCGCGCCACCGGGCCGGTGCTGGTGCCTGCGGGGGGCCGCGGCATCGACCAGGACGGCGACGGCAACATCGCTTCCACCGAAGGCAGCAGCGCCGCCGCACCGCGCGCCATCATCGGCAGCCGCGACGGCCTGCGCCAGACGGTGGTGGACCTGATGCAACTGGTGCGCCAGGTCGAAGCCGGCATCGACATCGACGGCGACGGCTCGACCGACCTCGATGCACAGCGCATCTACTACGCCGGCCAGTCGTTCGGTGGCATCTACGGCACCATTCTCCTGGGCACCGAACCGTCGCTGAAGGCCGGCGTGCCGAACGTCCCGGGCGGGTCGATCACCGAGATCGCGCGCATCAGCCCGGTGTTTCGCTTCCTCACGTCGATTGCGCTCGTGAACCGCACACCGTCGCTCATCAACCTGCCGCCGACCGCAGGCGTGCCGTTCCCGTTCAACCTGAACTTCAATGAAAACATGCCGCTGCGCGACTTGCCGCCGGTGGTCACTGTGGTGCCCGGCGCACCGGCGATTTCACAGTTCCTTGACCGTTCACAGTGGGTCACGCAGGCCGGCAACCCGGTGAGCTATGCCGCATTGATCCGCAAGCAGCCGCTGCAAGGCCATGCGCCCAAGCCGGTGATCTTCCAGTTTGCCAAGGGCGACGTGACGGTGCCCAACCCCACCACCAGTGCCATCCTGCGCGCCGGGGGTCTGGCAGACCGCGCCACCTACTTCCGCAACGACCTGGCATATGCCAACAACGCGGCGGTGGGCAAGAACCCGCACACCTTCCTGACCAACATCAGCAGCGCGGCTGGCGGGGGCTACGCCGTGATGGCGCAACAGCAGATGGCGGTTTTCTTTGCCAGCCAAGGCACGCTGGTGATCGACCCCGACGGTGCAGGGCCGTACTTTGAAGTGCCGCTGCTGGGCGCATTGCCCGAAGGCACAAACTTCATTCCGTGATGACGCGCGGCGGCGCGCTCAGCGAGCCGCCGCCAGCAGCCCTTCCACCCGCTGGCGCAAGCCAGCGGGCGTCACCTCTGCCGCTGGCACCGCTGCGCCCACCGTCAGCCCCACGCGGCTAAAGAGGCCGCAGCGAAAGGGCCTGACCAAGGCCGTGCCCTTTGCCACGCGCGAAGAATACGAACTCCACAGGTTGGTGCGTGCCAAGGGAATCACCGGCACCGGCAGGAAGATGCAGAACGCCACCACGGCATTCAGCAGGCCGACGAGGAGGAAGACCTGCGGGTTCGTGAACGCGGCCTTCAGCAAGAGCCCGACGCCGATCGCGCTGACGATCATGAAGAGCGCATTCAGGATGTTGTTGGCCGCGATGATGCGCGCGCGGTGCGTGGGCAGGCTGCGCATCTGGATCAGCGCTACATCGGCACGCTGTAGATGGCGGCAAAGAGCGACAGCAACGCCAAGTCCAGCAGCACGCGCCAGTGCGCGGGCTGCGCCAGTGCGTGAGCGACGCCATGAACTGGTTCAGCGTCAACAAGGTGGCCGGCGGCAGCCCGCGCGACGCGCTATAGGGATCGACCGAGAACACGCTCATGCCGATGGCGCCCAAGGGCACCTGGCCGACCAGAAGCTGCCGGCCAGCGAGCGCGCGGCCTGCACGATGGTCATCGGCATGCGCTCGTGGCTGTTCGCGCGGTTGCCGGTGCTGCTCAGGGCGCAGGGCTGAAGAGAGCAGCCTTCAGCACGCCGGCGCACAGCGCGACGGCGGTGCGCGCTTCGTCGAGCACGCGGCCCATCGTGATGAAACCGTGGACCTGGCGTTCGAAGCACACGTACTGCACGCGGCCACCGGCAGCCGACAGCGCGTCGGCGTATTGCAGGCCTTCATCGCGCAGCGGGTCGTAGCCGGCCGTCAGCACGAGCGCAGGTGGCAGTCGCGTGTGGTCGGCGGCCAAGAGCGGCGACACGCGCCAGTCCGTCCACTGCGCGGGGTCGGCGATGTAGTGGCTGCGGAAGTACGCGATGCTGTCGGCCGTGAGCAGATAACCCTGTGCGTTGGAGGTGTGTGACGGCGCGCCTGCACGCTGGTCGGTGGCCGGGTAGATCAGCAACTGCAACGCGGGTGACGGGTCACCGGCGTCGCGCAGCACCAGCGCCACAACGGCTGCCAGGTTGCCGCCGGCACTTTCGCCACCCACAGCCAGGCGCGTGGCGTCAATGCCCAACGCGGCGGCTTCGCGCTGCACCCAGCGCGTGGCGGCGACACAGTCGTCCAGCGCAGCCGGGAAGGGATGCTCCGGGCCCAGGCGGTAGTCCACCGCCACCACCACGACACCGGCTGCGGCGCAGAGTTGGCGGCACAGCACGTCGTGCGTGTCGAGGTCGCCGATGGTCCAGCCGCCGCCGTGGAAGTACACGAGCACGGGCTTGACGCTGCTGCCGACTGGCTGGTGTGGCTGCTCAGGCTGCTCAGGCCGATACAGCCGCAGCGACACGCCAGCGTCGGTGTGCAGGTCGCGCACCTCGGCCACGGCAGGCGGGTCGGGCTGGGTGAAGGTGCGCCGCTCCAGGTACAGGCGGCGCGCGTCGGTGGGCGACAGCGTGTGCATGGGCGGCACCTGGCGCTGGACCATCAGGTCGATGAGGGTGCGGGCTTGGGGGTCGAGCATGGTGGTTTCCAGAGGAGTGGCAGCCGCAGTGTAAGGTCGCAACCAAGAGCAAGATACTTGCCAGAAGCAAGCATTCAGACGATGCTCGATCCGTGATCAAACCCAGTCAGCATGCGCAAGCCCTGCGCGCCTTCAACCGCTTCTACACCGGGCGTATTGGCGTGCTCGGTGGCGGGCTGGGTGCTGGGCTGGGTGCTGGGCTGCCGGCGTCGCGTTTTTCGCTCACCGAGTCGCGCCTGCTGTGGGAACTGGCGCAGCGGCCCGGCCTGAGCGCCCGCGATCTGTCGCGTCATCTGGCCCTGGATGCCGGCTACATCAGCCGCCTGCTGGCCGGCCTGCGCGGCCAGGGCCTGGTGCGTGCGCAGCGCTCGGCGCAGGACGGCCGGCAGTGGCTTTTGTCGCTCAGCGCGGCAGGCCGTCGCGCCCATGCTGCGCTGGACCAGCGTGCGCAGGGTCAGGCGCTTTCGCTGCTGCAGCCGATGTCGGCACCGCAACAGCAGGAACTGCTGTACGCCACCCGGCGCGTGCAGCAGTTGCTGTCACCCGATGCGGCTGCGCCGCCTGTGCTGCGCGGCCTGCTGCCCGGTGAACTGGGCTGGGTCGTGGCCCGCCATGGCGCCTTGTACGCGGCCGAGTACGGCTGGGACCAGCGCTTTGAAGCCCTGGTGGCGCGCATCGCGGCCGACTGCGTGGACCGGCTGGACCCACGCCGCGAGGCGGGCTGGATCGCCGAATGGCAAGGTGTTGCGATGGGCTGCGTCTTCCTGGTGCAGGCGCGTGACGATGCCAGCGGCAAGCCGGTGCCGGGCGTGGCGCAGTTGCGCATGCTGCTGGTGGAGCCGGCAGCGCGGGGTCGCGGCATCGGCAGGCAACTGGTCGAAGAGTGCCACCGCTTCGCGGCCAGTGCCGGCTACAAACGTGTTCGCCTGTGGACCCACAGCCTGCTGCTGGCCGCACGCACCATCTACCAGACTGCCGGCTACCGGCTGCTGGCCAGCGAAGCCCACCACAGTTTCGGCCATGCGCTCGTGGGCGAGGTCTGGGAGAAGGACTTGCGCGCATGAGTGCGCCGTCGCCCGGCCACGCTCTGGTGCCCTGCCCTTGCGGCAGCGGCCACGCCTACGCCGCATGCTGCGCGCGCTTCCACGCCGGCGCGCTGCATCTGCAGGCGCCCACCGCCGAGGCGCTGATGCGTTCGCGCTACAGCGCCTGCACGCTGGGCCTGGCTGGCTATCTGCAGGACACCTGGCATGCCAGCACACGGCCCGCCGAGCTGCAGCGCTTCGACCCCGAACTGCGCTGGCTGGGTCTGCAGCTGCGGCGCCACCAGGTGTTGGCCGACGGCAGCGCGCGGGTGGAGTTTGTCGCGCGCAGCAAGCTGGCTGGGCGCGCACACCGTTTGCATGAGGTCAGCCGCTTTGTGATCGAGGCCGGGCGCTGGTTCTACGTCGATGGCGAGTTGCGCTGACAGCGCGGGCGGACAGCCTCTTCAGCCGAAGCGCACGGCGTGCATCGGCGGCAGGTTCAGTGACACCGTCTGCCACTCATCACCAGCGTTCGCACTGGCCCACAGGTTGCCGGTGGTGCTGCCCATCAGCAGCGACTGGCCGTCGCCCGCCACCGCCAGGCCGTGGCGATAGACCAGGTCGTAGCAGTGCTGCTGCGGCAAACCCGCGCGCAGCGACTCGAATGTCTTGCCACCGTCGCGCGTGCGGTTCACAGTCAGCGCGGCGGCCACCGGCACGCGGGTTTCGTCCTTCACGCCGGGCACGAACCAGGCGGTGTCGGCATCGCGCGGATGCACCGCCACGGCAAAGCCGAAGCTCGACAGCGGCGCCTTCACTTCGTGCCAGCTTGCCGCGTTGCCGGTGCTGCGCCAGTCATCCACCCGACAAAGCCTGCAGCACATGCACCGCGCTCGCGGCGGCCAGGGTTGCGGTGAGTGCGGTGCGGTCGGTGCTGCGGCGGCCGTCGATGAAGACCACGGCGTTGGCGCGCAGGTGGCCCTGGTCGTCGAGCACGCAGCCGCGCAGCGCGGGGTTCAGGCTGAAGGCGTCGCCCAGTGCCGCGCGCAGCGTGCTGGCGCGGCTGTCCACCGCCGACGCTGCCTTGAAGCGCCGCAACTGCGACGTGAACACGAAGCGTGGCATGGCCACGATGATGCGCGCGGGCCAGCGCCAGGTCAGACTGGATTTCCTGGCCGGTACGGCGACAGCCGCCAGGCCGCCAGCAAGGCGGCACCGGCTGCGATGGCGGCGGCCAGCCACAGCACCGTGCGGGCATCGGTGGCGGTGCCAAGCACACCGCCCAGCAGCGCGCCGGCCAGCGTGGCCACTTGTCCGGCCGAGCGGATGCCGGCATCGACGCGCGCCAGCAGTTGTTCAGGCACCGCCGTCTGGCGCAGCGTGCGGTCGTGTACGTCGTGCAGCACGTGGCCCGCATCGCCGACGATCTGGTGCGCCACCAGCCAGCCCATGGTCGCCCAGCCAAGGCCTTGCGTGATGGGGGCGATGGGGATGCAGGCGGCGCCAATGGCAAAGGCCGCCAGGCCGACTGTCATCGTCCAGCCGGGCCCGACAGCGCGGCCCAGGCGCGGCGCCAGGCTGGCACCGACCACCGCGCCAACTGCGCCAAGCGCGGCGATCATGCCCATCGGGCCGGTGGGCAGGGCGATGTCGCGGCTGACGTAGATCATGTAGCTCGTCCCCGTGAGCGCCATCGAAAAGCCAAGCAGCGCTTCGACACCCACCAGCGCGCGCAACAGCGGCCGTGCTGCGATGGCACGCAGGCCCACTGCCACGTCGGCACGCAAGGCCTGCCAGGCGCTGCCAGGCGGCGTGCGTGCTGCTGGCGCGGCACGCACTTCGGTCACGCCGCGCAGGCACAGCGCGGACACGGCATAGCTCAGCGCATCCAGCGCCAGCGCCAGCGCTGCGCCCAGGCCCTGGTAGAGCCAGCCACCGACGGCAAAGGCCGCCGTTTCCGACAGGCTGCCGGCCACCGAGAGCTGTGCGTTGCGATGCGGCAAGTCGGCGCCCGCCACCTGCTGCGCCATCCAGGCCGAACGCGCCAGCTCGAAGGCCACGGTCAGCAACCCCGACGCCGCAGCGGCCAGCACCAACAGCGGCATCGTCACGACACCGCCCCAGGCCGCCAGCGCCAGCGCGGCCAGCACGGCGCAGCGCAGGCCGTCGGCCAGCAGCATGACCGCGCGCTTGCCGTGGTGGTCGATCAGGGTGCCCAGCCACAACGAGCCGAGCGCTGCGGCCACCACGTCGGCCACCAGCAGCGCGGCCATCTGCAG
>JANNGN010000211.1:0-1732 GCA_031403895.1 Rubrivivax sp.
GGCTTCGCGTGCGAGTTGTTCGGGCACGCCGTTCAGTTCGTACAGCACCTTGCCTGGCTGGATCTCGGCCACGTAATACTCGGGGTTGCCCTTGCCGTTGCCCATGCGCACTTCAGCGGGTTTTTGCGAAATCGGCTTGTCTGGGAAGATGCGGATGAAGATACGGCCACCGCGCTTGATGTGGCGGCTGATGGCACGCCGAGCGGCTTCGATCTGGCGCGCCGTGATGCGGCCGCGCTCGGTGGCCTTGAGGCCAAAGTCGCCGAACGACACATTGGCGCCACGCGTGGCGACGCCGGTGTTGCGGCCCTTGTGTTCCTTGCGGAACTTGCGACGTGCAGGTTGCAGCATCGTTATTCTCCTTTGGTCTCGCCGGCTGCCGGTGCTACGGGCGCAGCGCCGGCAGCGGGTGCAGCACGACGCACACGCTTGACGGCCGGGCCTTTCGGGCCGCTCGGTCCGTCGGCGGCAGGTGATGTCGGCGCGGAAGTAGCGCCACCGCTAGCAGGCGCACCCGCGTCTGCACGCGGTCCTCGGTCGCCACCCGGGCGGCCACGGCCACCCGGAGCGCCGGGACGGCTATCAGGGCCACCGGGGCGCGGGCCACGGCGGTCACGGCGGTCGTTGTCGTTTTCGGTCTTCGGCAGCTGCGGTGCATCGCCATTGGCCAGACGGTCGCCGCGATAGACCCAGACCTTGACGCCGATGACGCCGTAGGTGGTCTTGGCTTCGCTGAAACCGTAGTCGATGTCGGCACGCAAGGTGTGCAGCGGCACACGGCCTTCGCGGTACCACTCGCAACGTGCGATTTCGATGCCGTTCAGGCGGCCCGACGACATGATCTTGATGCCCTGCGCGCCCAAGCGCATGGCGTTCTGCATCGCGCGCTTCATGGCGCGGCGGAACATGATGCGCTTCTCGAGCTGCTGCGTGATGCTGTCGGCTATCAGTTGCGCATCGACTTCGGGCTTGCGAATTTCTTCGATATTGACCGCAACCGGCACGCCCAAACGGCGGCCGAGTTCAGCCTTCAAGTTCTCGATGTCCTCGCCCTTCTTGCCGATCACCACACCCGGCCGCGCCGAAAAGATGGTGATGCGCGCGTTCTTGGCCGGGCGCTCGATGAGGATGCGCGAAACGGCCGCGCTCTTCAGTTTGGTCTTGAGGTACTCGCGCACCTTCAGGTCTTCGGCAAGCATGGTCGCGAAGTTGGCCTTGGTGGCAAACCAGCGCGAGTGCCAGGCGCGGGTGACCGCAAGGCGGAAGCCAGTCGGGTGGATTTTTTGTCCCATACTTTTCTCTCAGTTCCCGACGCTTAGTTGCCGACCGTGACGTAGATGTGGCACGTGCCCTTGCTGATGCGCGCACCGCGGCCTTTGGCGC
The DNA here is from genome assembly GCA_031403895.1 of Rubrivivax sp. Classification (GTDB taxonomy): domain Bacteria; phylum Pseudomonadota; class Gammaproteobacteria; order Burkholderiales; family Burkholderiaceae_C; genus Rubrivivax. Next base: position 1,384 of record JANNGN010000211.1, read on the forward strand.
GGGCGGAAAAGCGCTTGAGCACGGTGCCCTGCTCGACGTAGATCGATGTGATCTTCAACTCGTCGATGTCGGCGCCGTCGTTGTGCTCGGCATTGGCCACGGCAGACTCGACGACCTTCTTGATGATGCCCGCGGCCTTCTTCTGCGTGAAGCTCAGGATGTTGATGGCCTGATCGACCTTCTTGCCGCGGATCATGTCGGCCACCAGCCGGCCCTTGTCCGAAGACAGGCGCACGCCACGGGCAATTGCTTTGGTTTCCATCGCTGCGGCTCCTTACTTCTTCGCCTTCTTGTCCGCGGGGTGACCCTTGAACAAGCGGGTGAGGGCGAATTCGCCGAGCTTGTGGCC
>JANNGN010000212.1:0-6335 GCA_031403895.1 Rubrivivax sp.
TTTGGGCAAGAGGCGGTGGCCGGCATGGTGGGCAGCCTGCTCGACAAGGGCGCTGCCGGGCTGTCGCGCCAGCAGATCGCCGACGCGCTGGACCGCCTGCAGGCCGAGATCAGCTTCAGCGCCAGCGGCGACAGCTTGCAGGCCAGCATCACGACGCGGCGCGACAAGCTGCCGGCGGTGATCGAACTCGTCGGCAAACTGCTGCGCGAACCGGCATTCGACGCCGGTCCGCTGGAAGAAGCGCGCAAGCAGTGGCTGACGGGCATCGAGCGGCAACGCAAGGAGCCCGCAGCCGTCATCGCCAACCGGCTGGCGCGCCATGGCAACCCGTACCCGCGTGGTGACCTGCGGCACGCGCAGACATTCGAAGAAGAAGAGCAGGACGTGAAGGCCTTGACGCTGGCGCAGGTGCAGGCCTTCCACCGCCGCTTCTTCAGTGCGGCCAAGGGCGAATTTGCAGCCGTCGGCGACATCGACACGGCGGCCGTGCGCAAGGCGCTGGACGCTGCCTTCGGCACCTGGCGCCAGCCAGCGGGTGGCGCGCAGCCGTGGCAACGCGTGCCACGCCCGCTGGTGGCGGTGGCGCCCGCGCGTTTTGTGGAACTGACGCCCGACAAGGCCAACGCCAACCTGCAAGGCCAGTTGGCGCTGCCACTGTCGGACCGCCACCCCGACCACGCCGCGCTGATGCTGGCCAACTACCTCTTCGGCCTGAGCGGCAGCTCCCGCTTGTGGACGCGCATCCGCGAAACCGATGGCCTGAGTTACGACGTGCGCTCGGTCTTGGGCTGGAGCGCGCTGGACGACAACACCCTTTGGACGGTGACCGCCATCTTCGCGCCGCAAAACCAGCCCAAGGTGGAAGCCGCGTTCAGGGAAGAGCTGGCGCGTGCGCTGAAGGACGGTTTCACCCAGCTCGAGCTGGACGAAGGCCGCAAAGGCTTGCTGAGCTTTCGCCGCCTGGCGCGGGCGCAGGACGACAGCATCGCCGGCCAGATCGCGCGCAACCTCTACCTCGACCGCCGCTTTGCTTTTGCGCAGCAGGTGGACGAGGCGCTGGCCCGCCTGACGCTGGCCGACGTGAACGCGGCGTGGCGCAAACACATCGACCCACAGCGACTGGTGATGGCGTGGGGGGGTGACTTCAAGCTACCCTGATGCACCGAGCCCTTCCGCCCTAGCCGAGTCCATCCATCATGAGTGACGACAACGACGCCCGCGAACGCGCCGAACAGCGCACCCTGCTGCTGCCCCGGCGCGACAAGGGCAGCCAGCTTGAGCGCGGCCACGCGCTGCAGGAATTCATCGTCGAGCAGGTGCTGGGCGTGGGCGGCAGCAGCATCGTTTACCTCGCGCGCGACATCAAACTCGACCGCCGCGTGGCGGTGAAGGAGTACCTGCCCGGCACCATCGCCATGCGCGCGCCCGGCGGTGAAGTGGTGCCGCGCCTGCCGCGCTTTGCCGAGTCCTATGAAAAAGGCCTGCAGAGCTTCATCAACGAGTCGCGCCTGCTCGGCTCTTTCGACCACCCGTCGCTGGTCAAGGTGTACCGCTTCTGGGCCGACAACGGCAGCGCCTACATGGCAATGCCCTACTACGACGGCATCACGCTGAAGAAGTGGCTGAAAGACCTGGGCGCGCCGCCCAGCGAAAAGTGGCTGCGCGCGATTGCGCTGCCACTGACGCAGGCGCTGGCCGTGCTGCACGAACAGGGCTGCATGCACCGCGACGTGGCCCCTGACAACATCCTGATGCTTTTCGACCGCACTGGCGGCAACTACCTGGAGCAGGCGCCGCGCCCGGTGCTGCTGGACTTTGGCGCCGCCCGCCGCGTCGTCGCCGACGCAACGCAGAACCTGACCTCGCTGCTCAAGACCGGCTACTCGCCGGTGGAGCAGTACGACAACGAATCAAAGCTGCTGCAAGGCCCCTGGAGCGATGTCTATGCGCTCAGCGCCGTGCTGTACACGGCGGCCATCGGCAAGGTGCCCAACGCGTCGATCGCGCGGCTGGTGCGCGACGACTTGGTGAGCGCGCGCGTGGCCGGCAAGGGGCGCTACACGCAGTCTTTCCTGGCCGCCATCGACGCCGGCCTGGCGGTGCGGCCCGAACAGCGCCCGCAGAGCATGGCGGCCTTCCAGCAGCGCTTCGACCGCCCCGAGCCGCCGCCGCCCGAGCGCACGGTGCCGGTGGCCGGCGCGACGACGGTGGACCTGGCGCTGGAGCCGCCGGCCCCGTTGCCGCCATCGCAAACGCGCTGGTGGTACGTGGCGGCGGTGCTTGCACTCGGCGTGCTGGCGCTGGCGCTGTTCGGGCGGCGCTGAGGCCGCAAGGGCTGCTACGACTGGAACGACTGGAACGCCTGAGACTGGCCAGAGGCCTAACCCTCAAGCGTTGCTGACACCCGACGCCACATGCCCCGCCGGCACATGCACCGACGCATTTTCGATGTGACCGGTCTGGTCGTCGAAGAAGAAGTCGGGCTCGAATTCGCGCAGGAACGTGCCTTTCGCCAGGCCGCCCAGGAACATCGCTTCGTCCACGTCGATCTGCCAGTCCATCAGCGTGCGGATGGCGCGTTCATGCGCCGGCGCGCTGCGTGCCGTGACGAGCGCGGTGCGCAGCCGCATGCCGGCTGCCGGTGCGCGCTGCAGGCGGTGCAGCGCTTCCAGCAGCGGCTTGAAGGGCCCCGGCGCCAGCGGCGTGGCGGCGCGCTCGCGTTCGTGGCTCTGAAAGGCGTCCAGGCCCTGCGCCTGATAGACGCGTTCGGCCTCGTCGGAAAAGAGCACCGCGTCGCCGTCGAAGGCGATGCGCACCTCGTCGGGGTGGGCGGCCGAGGCGCGTGCGCTCTCGGGGTACACACGCGCCGCCGGCACGCCAGCGGCCAGCGCCTGGCGCACGTCGGCTTCGTTCGTGCTCAAGAAAAGATTCGCCGCCAGTGGCCGCAGGTAGCGCCACGGCGGCTGCCCGCGCGTGAAGACACCGCGCTGCACCGGCAGGCCGTAGTGCTGGGCTGAGCGGAAGACACGCAGGCCCGACACCGGGTCGTTGCGCGACAGGATCACCACTTCCACGCGCGCCAACGCGTCGCGGTTGAAGGCGAGCAGCTTGTTGACGAGTGAAAAGGCCACACCTGGCCGCGCCGGCTGCTCCACGCGCTGCAACTGCAGCTGCATGTAGGCGCGGTCGTCGCTGGCTTCGAAGACGCGGTTCTCTTCTTCGAAGTCGAACAGCGCGCGCGAGGAAATCGCGACGACGAGTTGGCCTTCAAGGGTGGCGGGCATGGGGCTCCGTGGTGGCACGAGGGGGCGGCCGAAGTGTTGCGGGCTTGGCACAGCGCATGTTACGGCGCACCCCAATTCATGCGGCTGCCACATCCAGCACGCACAGTTCCGGCGTACAGCGTTTCAACAGTTCACCCGCACGCAACGCAAGCCCCATGCGCAATGACGCCCCAGCAAGCGCCCCAACCCCGCTGCCCCGCCCTGAGAACCGCTGCCGCGGCGGCCTTGAACCGGCGCCGTTGTGGGACTCGCTGCCGGCCTGCCTGCGCAGCGAAGCGTTTGCCGAAGACCTGCCGCTGGCAGCTGCATTGCGGGCGGTCCCTGCGCCCGCTGTGGGCCGCGCCAGAGCCCTGGCGCCGGCACTGAGCCTGCTCTTCGCGAGCTTGGCTTTGCTGTCCAGCCGCTGAGCCCTGGCGAGCGACCAGGTTCGTCGCGGCACGCGGCACAATCACGGTCATGGCGTGCCGCCTGGAGGCAGGCGGATGCAAAAGGGCGCAGTGATGATTCGGTTCTGGCGCGGCCTCGCGATGGCAATGGCACTCCTTTTCGCCGCCGGCTGGGCATTGGCCGGCGCGGCGCACGAACACGGCGTGGCGCGGCTCGATGTGGCGGTGGACGCAGGCCGCGTGAGCATCGAGCTCGACACGCCGCTGGACAACCTGCTGGGCTTCGAGCGTGCGCCGCGCACCGACGCCGAGCGCGACAAGGTTGCCGCCATGCTGGCGCGCCTGCGCGCCGGCGATGCGCTGTTCCGCATCGACGCCGCAGCGGGCTGCACGTTGGCCAAGGTGGATCTGGTGTCGGCGCCGCTGGAACTGGGCAAGGCCGCTGCCGGCGCTGCTGCCAGCGCGGCTGCCAGCGACCACGCGGACCTGAACGCCGTATTCGAATTCCGCTGCAAGAACGGCGCCCGCGCCGGCTTTGTGGAAGTCGGACTCTTCGACGCCTTCCCGGCGCTCAAGCGCATCGAATTGCAGGTCGTCACGCCCAGAGGCCAGCTCAAGGCCACCTTGCGCAAGCCGGCGTCGCGCGTGATGCTGGCGCGCTGAAGCGGCGCCGACCCGATCCGCGTGCTCCAGATCCGCAAGCTGCGATTTGCCTGGCCCGGCGCCGCCGACTGCGTCGCCATCGACGCACTCGACCTGGCTGCCGGCCGCACGCTGTTCCTGCACGGCCCCAGCGGCTGCGGCAAGAGCACGCTGCTCGGGCTGATGGCCGGTGTGTTGCAGGCGCAGCAGGGCAGCGTGTCGCTGCTCGGGCAACCCTGGGCGGCCTTGCCGGCGGGTGCGCGCGACGCGCGCCGGGCCGACCATGTCGGCGTGATCTTCCAGCAGTTCAACCTGCTGCCGTACCTGACGGTGCTGGACAACGTGCTGCTGCCGTGCCGCTTCTCCAGGCTGCGCGCGGCGCGCTGCACGGGTTCGCCCGTGGCCGCCGCGCAGGTGCTGCTGCAGCGCATGGGCCTGCAGGCTAACCTGTGGCGGCGCCGCGCCGACGCGCTGTCGGTGGGCCAGCAGCAGCGTGTGGCGGCGGCGCGCGCGCTGCTGGGCGCGCCTGAACTGGTGATTGCCGACGAGCCCACTTCGGCGCTCGACACGGCGCTGCGCGACGGCTTCATGGACCTGCTGCTGGGCGCCTGCGCGGACCACCGCAGCACGCTCGTGTTCGTCAGCCATGACGAACGCCTGGCCGAGCGTTTCGACGAGCGCTTGAGCCTGCCCACGCTCAATCTCGCGGCGACCGAGGGGCACGTGTGAAGGCCTTGCTGCACATCGCCATCCGCAGCGCGCTCAACCGGCGCGGCACGCTGGCACTCGTGATGCTGAGCATCGCGCTGGCGACCGCGCTGCTGCTCGGGCTGGAGCGGCTGCGCACCGACATCCGCAGCAGCTTCGCGCTGGCCGTCAGCGGCACCGACCTGGTGCTGGGCGCGCGCACCTCGCCCGTGCAGCTGATGCTGTATGCGGTGTTCCATGTCGGCGGCGCGACGAACAACATCCGCATGGACAGCCTGCAGGCGGTGGCCGCGCATCGCGCCGTGGCCTGGGTGGTGCCGCTGTCGCTGGGCGATTCGCACCGCGGGCGGCCGGTGCTGGGCACCACGCCGGCGTACTTCGAACGTTTTGCCTATGGCGAGCGCCAGCCGCTCGTGATGGCACAGGGCCGCGCCTTCGCGGCCACGCTGGACGGCCTGTATGAAGCCGTCATCGGCGCCGAAGTGGCGCAGGCGCTGGGTTATGGCCTGAACCACAAGATCACGCTCGCGCACGGCAGTGCCGACCTGCTGGCGCCCGAACACGCCGACAAGCCCTTCACCGTGGTCGGCGTGCTGGCGCGCACCGGCACGCCGGTGGACCGCACGGTGCATGTCAGCCTGCAAGCCATCGAGGCCATCCATCTCGACTGGGTCGGCGGCGCGCCATTGCCGGCCTCCGCGGGCCTGAAGATCGCGCCAGAGAACGCGCGCAAGTTCGACCTGGAACCGAAGCAAGTGACGGCCGCGCTCGTCGGCCTGAAGAACCGCGTCGCGGTCTTCAACGTGCAACGTTTCGTGGCCGGCTACGAGGGCGAGGCACTGCTGGCGGTGCTGCCCGGCGTGGCGCTGGACGAACTGTGGTCGGTGGTGGGGCCGGGCGAGCAGGCGCTGCTGCTCATCAGCGCTTTGGTCGCGGTGGTGAGCCTGGCGTCGCTGGTGGCGGTGGTGCTGGCGGGCTTGAACGAACGCCGGCGTGAACTGGCGGTGCTGCGCGCGGTGGGCGCCGGGCCGCGCCATGTGCTGTGGCTGCTGGCGGCTGAAGGAGCGATGGTCACGCTGGCCGGTGCGCTGCTGGGCGCAGCCGCCGCTGCGGTGGCGGTGCTGCTGGCGGGACCGTGGCTGCAGCAGCGCTTTGGCATCACGCTGCTGCAGTCCGCGCCCACGGCCGCGCAATGGGGGCTTTTTGCGGCCGTGGTGGTGGCGGGTATGCTCGCCAGCCTGGTGCCAGGTTGGCGCGCCTACCGCCTGTCGCTGGCCGACGGCTTGAGTCCACGAACATGAAGTTCCTTCTGACG
>JANNGN010000213.1:0-2959 GCA_031403895.1 Rubrivivax sp.
CTTCGTTGTCGCGTGCGCTCGACGTGGCGCGCACCGTGGCCAGTTCACGCTCCAGCGCGCTGATGTCGGTGATGCTGTTGCGCGTGTGGCCGGCCAGCCCGGTGCGTGTGGCGTAGGCACGCACCCGCTGCGCGTCGTCCAACGCCAGGAACAGTTTGCCCACCGACGTCAGATGCAACGGCGCGCGGCCACCAATGGCCCGCACCACCTGCATGCCCGAGCGTTCGCTGTAGGTGCGTTCGATATAGACGATCTCGTCGCCCTGACGCATCGACAGGTTCACCGGCTGGTGCGTCAGCTTGTGCAGTTCGCGCATCGGCGCGATGGCGGCATCGCGCACATCCAGCCGTGCCTTGACCAGGTTGCCCAGTTCCAGCAGGCGCATGCCCAGCCGGTAGCTGCCGGCTTCAGGCCGGTCGACAAAGCGGCCACGCACCATGTCGTTCAAGATGCGGTGCGCGGTGGACGGGTGCAATCCGGTTTGCGCGCTGATCACTTTCAGCGACACCGGGTCTTGGTGCATGGCCAACACATCGAGCAATGCAAAACTGCGCTCCAGCACCTGAATCGTCGGCTTTTGGTTCTCGCTTTTGCTCATGATTCGTATTGTGGCGTTCTCTGCAATCTTCTGCATTGCGAAAAGTGAATCTGCCTGTTGGCATCGTCCGAGCCTCGCCTGAACATGCACCGCTGGGTTCGAATCGTTCGTCGCCAAGCTCTCGTCGCTGAATACTTTCGGTGAACGTTCGTCGGTGAACGTGCGGGGTTGAGCGTTCAGTCGGCGACCAACAGCCGCGCCGCATGGCGACCGGCCAGCACCGCGCCCTCCAACGTCGCGGGGTAAGGCCCCTGCGCATAGTCGCCTGCAGCCAGCAGCCCGGGCGCGATCTGTGCGGGTGGGCGCAGCAGGCCGGGCGTGCACTGAAAGGTGGCACGCTTTTCCGCGGCCACGTGCACCAGTTGCAATGGTTGCGGCCAGGTGCCCTGGGCGAAAGCTGTTTCAGCCTGTGCCAGCGTGGCCTGCGCCGTGGCGGCCAGGCCCTTGCCTACCCAGTCGCGCGCACCGCTGATGGCAAAGGCAAAGAGCCCCGCACGGCCCCCTAACGCACCGAGGTCGAAGGCAAACTGGGCCGGCGCTGCGTCGCCCGCATGCAGCGCGACCATCGGCGCGGCCAGCCTGGCGCCAGCGCAGCGTGCATAGACGGTGATGATCGGCTCGTAGCGCAATTGGGCGGCCTGGGCGGCCCATTGCGGCGCTGCCGCGGCACACAGCCGCGCGGCTTCGCTGGCGCTGCAGGCCAGGATGACCTGGTCGAATTCAACATCGTCGACCCACCAGTGCGGGCCTTGCACCCTCAACGTCATGACGCGCGAACCCCGCCGCACATCGGTGCCATGGGCTTGCAGCCAGGCGGCCGCCGGCTTTGGCACCAAGGTGTCGAGCGAGCCGCATGGCAGCAGCAGATCCGCTGACCCGGGGCCGCTGAACAGCGCGTCGCGCAGCACACGCAGGAAGACGCTGGCGCTGGCGCGGGCGGCCGGTGTGTTCAGCGCGGCCACGCACAGCGGGTCGATCAGGTTTGCGCGCACTGCCTGAGGCAGCGTCGCGCACAGTTGCGCGACGCTGAAGGTGGGGTCACAGCGAAACCCACGCGCCGCCCAAAGTGCGGCGGTCCACAGCAAGTGCAGTTTGTCGCGCCAGCCCCAGCCACGGCAGCGCAGTACGCCGGCTACAAACGCGGGCACCGGCGCACCGCTTGACAGGCGCAGCCCGCTGTCATCGGGAAAGCGCAGCGACAGCGGCATGCGGTGCAGCAAGGCGGGCGCATCGGCGCCGACCAGCGCCATCAGTTCCAGCGTGGCGCGGTAGGCGCCGATGAGGATGTGCTGGCCGTTGTCGAGCTCATGGCCCTGCACGGGCACGGCACGTGCCCGGCCCCCGAGTTGCGACGACATCTCGTACAGTGTCACGGCATGACCCAGGCGCCGTGCGTGCACGGCGGCCGACAAGCCAGCCCACCCGGCGCCGACCACGGCCACCCGCTGGGCGGTCAAGGCTCGCGCCAGTTCGTGCGCAGCGCGATCCACAGTTTGCGCAGCGGCGTCAGCGAGGTGCGCTGGTGCAGCACCTGAAAGCCATCGGCTTCGATCTCGCGCAGCAAGCTGCGGTAGATATTGGCCATCATCAGCCCGGGTTTCTGCGCCTTGCGGTCGGCTTCGGGCAACAGCGCCAGGGCTTCGTCGTACAGGCGGTGCGCGCGCTCGGCCTGGAAGCGCATCAGCGCGGTGAAGCGGTCGCTGTAGCCCCAGGGCGTGTCGCGCTTGAGGATTTCGTGCGCCTTCACGTCGAACTGCTGCAGATCCGACATCGGCAAATAGATGCGCCCGCGACGCGCATCGTCGCCGACATCACGCACGATGTTCGTCATCTGCATGGCTTGGCCCAGGCGGTGCGCGTATTGCACGGTTTGCGGGTTGGTGCGGCCGAAGACGTTGGCCGCGACTTCGCCGACCACGCCGGCCACCAGGTGGCAGTAAGTGGCCAGGCCGTTGTAGTCGAGAAAGCGCGATTGCTGCAGGTCGATCTGGCAGCCCTCGATGACCGACAGCAGATGGCCGGCCTGGATGTCGAAGTCGGCGGTCAGCGGCATCAACGCCTTCATCACCGGGTGGCTGGGCTGGCCGGCGAAGGCGCTGTGCACTTCCTGGCGCCACCAGGCCAGCTTGGTGGCCGCCACACCGGCGTCGCTGGTTTCGTCGACCACGTCATCGACTTCGCGGCAGAACGCATAAAACGCCGTGATGGCGGCGCGGCGCTGGGGCGGCAGGAACAGGAAGGCGTAATAGAACGACGAGCCGCTGGCGGCCGTCTTGTCCTGCACGTACTGCTGCGGCGTGCGGCTGCGCTGGGCCGTGGGCGTGGCCATCAGTCGGCCCACAGCGCGCGCCACAGCAGCAG
>JANNGN010000214.1:0-2289 GCA_031403895.1 Rubrivivax sp.
CCACTCATCATGCCGCGCCGCGCCATGGGCGCGCAGGGTTCGCGCGTCGTGCTGCCGCACGAACTGCCCTACGCCGAAGTGGCGCGGCTGGACCCCGACGGACGCGGTGACGCGCACGCCCACTTGCTGGCCGGCCGCGCGGTGCGCTTGTCGCCGCACATCGTGCGCATCACCGCGCCCAACCCGGGGCCGATGACCGGGCCCGGCACCAACACCTACCTCGTCGGTGCGGACCAGTCATGGACCGCCATCGACCCCGGCCCGCTCAGCGAGCCCCATCTGCAGGCCATCCTGGCGGCCGTGCCGGGCAAGCTCGTGCAGATCCTCGTCACGCACACGCACAAGGACCATTCACCCGGCGCCGCCGCGCTGTCTGCCGCCACCGGCGCGCCGGTCTTCGGCCGCCTGGCGGCCCATCCCGAATGGCAGGACGACACCTTCGCGCCAGCGCGTGAACTGCACAGCGGCGAGCGGCTGAACCTCGCCGACGGCGTCACGCTGCAAGTCATCCACACGCCGGGCCATGCTTCCAACCACCTGTGCTACCTGCTCGAAGAAGAGTACACGCTCTTCACCGGCGACCATGTGATGCAGGGTTCCACCGTCGTCATCAACCCGCCCGATGGCGACATGCAGGCCTACCTGGCTTCACTGACCGCGCTGCTGGATGTGCGGCTGGACTGGCTCGCGCCCGGCCACGGCTTCCTGGTGGCCGAGCCGCATGCAGTGCTGCGTGGCCTGATCGCGCACCGCCTGAAGCGCGAGGCGAAAGTGGTGGCTGCCCTGCAGGCGCTGCGCGCCGCGACGGTCGATGAACTGCTCAAGCGTGTGTATGACGACGTGCCCGCTGCGCTGCACCCGATGGCGCGCCGTTCGCTGCTGGCGCACCTGCTGAAGCTGCAGGCCGATGGCGCGGCCGTCGCCACCGCTGAGGTCTGGCGTCACTCAGCCGGCGCCTGAAGCCCCCGCTTCGGGCGCCGCCTGCCAGAGCCCGTCGATCAGCAACTGGTGCGGCCCGAACTTGGCCTTGTAGGCCATCTTCGGGCTCTGCTCGATCCAGTAGCCCAGATAGACATTGGGCAGCTTGAGCTGGCGCGTCTGCTCGATCTGCCACAGCACGCTGTAGGTGCCGTAGCTGGTGCCGGGCTCGGGCTCGTAGTAGGTATAGACGGCCGAGATGCCGTCGCTCAACACGTCGAGGATGCTGATCATTTTCAGCGCACCCGGCTGGCCATCGACTGGCGGTTCGCGAAACTCCACCAGCCGTGAATTGACGCGGCTTTGCAGCAGGAACTGGGTGTACTGATCGACGCTGTCCTGGTCCATGCCGCCGCCGCTGTGGCGGCCGCTTTGGTAGCGCAGGTAGAGCTGGTAGTGCTCGGGCACAAAACCCAGGCGCAACACGCGCGACACCAGGTGGCCGTGCTGCTGCAAGGACCGGCGCTGGCTGCGCGTGGGCTTGAAGGTGGCCACCGGCACGCGCAGCGGCACACAGGCGCGGCAGCCGTCGCAATAGGGCCGGTAGGTGAACATGCCGCTGCGCCGAAAGCCGGCAGCCACAAGGCCGGAGTAGGTGTCGGCGTGGATCAGGTGGCTGGGCGTGGCCACCTGCGAGCGCGCCTGCCGATCGGGCAGGTAGCTGCAGGGGTAGGGCGCCGTTGCGTAGAACTGCAACGAACGCAGGGGCAGTTCTTTGAGATGTGTCACGTGCGCTGTAGGTTCAGGAACCGCTCGCAAACCGGGCGTCAAAGAGGAAGCAACGCCCAGGCGGTTTCATCATAGGTCCAATTGGCCGGGTTCGATTCGGAGCCGGCCTCGGGCACCGTGCGCGCCACATGCGCCAGGAATGCCGCACGCGAGATTTCGTGCGCCCCCAGACTGGCCAGATGGCCGGTGTTCTGCTGGCAGTCGATCAGCGGCACTTTGCGCGCGCGGCAGGCCGCCACCAGCGCGGCGAGTGCGATCTTGGACGCATCGGTGCGGCGCGAGAACATCGACTCGCCAAAACACATGCGGCCGATGGCGACAAAGTACAGGCCGCCGACCAGTTGTCCGTCAACCCATACTTCGGTGCTGTGGACGCGGCCGGCGGCATGCCATTCGCTATAGGCATCGACCATCGCAGGCACGATCCAGGTGCCGTCCTGGCCGTCGCGCGGGGTGTGCGCGCAGGCCTGCATGACGGCGCGGAAGTCGCTGTCGAAGCGCACTTCGCAGCCGGGCGTGCGCAGGAAGCGGCGGAGTGTTTTGCGCAGGGAATGCGAGAGCTTGAAGCCGGCCGTGGGCAGC
>JANNGN010000215.1:0-11582 GCA_031403895.1 Rubrivivax sp.
CAGGTCTGACGCGCTGTTGCGGCTGTCGGGCGCCAGGCGCAGGCGCACGTCGTAGTTCTCGCCGTCGCTGGCGCGCCAGCTACCGACCGACGTGCCAGCCAGCAGCGTGCGCAGCGTGTTGGCCAGGGTGTTGACGTTCAGGCCCAGGTCAGCCGCCGCGCCACGTTTCACATCGACTGCGATCGTTGGCTTGTCGGGTTTGAGCGTGCTGTCGAGGTCGCTCAGGCCCGGGATCTCGCGCAGGCGCGGCAGCAGTTGTCTTGATATGCGTTCCAGCTCACCGAGGTCGGGCCCCTGGACCGAGAACACGATGCTCTTGCTGCCGCCGCCCAGGTCGGTGGCGCCGATGTTGGTGACGGTGATGCCGGGGATGCGGTCGAGCCTTTCACGAATCGGCAGCGCCATGTCGGCGACGCTGCGCTGGCGGTCCTTGCGGTCCACCAGCCGCACATAGACCGAGCCGTAGATCTTGCCAGCCGCAAAACCGCTGTTGATGGTGGCCACGGTGTGCCGCACTTCGGGCAGTTCGCGCAGCGCCTTGTCGATCTGCTGCGCGCGCATCTCGGTCACTTCCAGCGACGAGCCCACGGGCGTGTAGAAGTTGAGCTGCGTTTCCGAGAAGTCGGCCTTGGGCACGAATTCCTTGCCCACCGAACCCAGCAGCACGATGGCCACGATGAAGGTGGAAAACGCGATCAGCACGGTCTTGATCCTGTGTACCAGCGCCCAGGCCAGGATCGCCTGGTAGGCGCGCGACAGCACCTGGGTGAGCTTGTCGAAGAGCCCGGTGACGCGGCCGAGCGTCTTGTCGTACAGCGTCACCGGTGGCCCTTCATGGCGGCCGTGCGCCTGCGGGTCGTGCCAGACGCTGGACAGCATCGGGTCGAGCGTGAAGCTGACGAACATGCTGATGAGCACCGCCGCGACGATCGTGATGCCGAACTCGTGGAAGAACTTGCCGACGATGCCGCCCATGAAGCCGATGGGCAGGAACACGGCCACGATGGACAGCGTGGTGGCCAGCACCGCGAGGCCGATCTCGTTGGTGCCTTCCAGCGCCGCGTCATGGGCGGACTTGCCCATCTGCACATGGCGCACGATGTTCTCGCGCACGACGATGGCGTCGTCGATCAACAGGCCCACGCACAGGCTCAGCGCCATCAGCGTGATGGTGTTGATGGTGAAGCCGAAGATGTACATGAAGAGGAAGGTGCCGATCAGCGCGATCGGCAGCGTCAGGCCGGTGATGACGGTGCTGCGCCAGGAGTTCAGGAACAGGAAGACGATCAGCACGGTAAGCGCAGCGCCTTCGATCAGCGTGCGCTGGACGTTGGCCACGCTGACGCGGATGGAGCGCGAGTTGTCGCGGTTGATCTCGGTGCGGATATTCGGCGGCGTGACGGACTTGGAATCAGCCAGCGCCTTCATCAACCCATCCACCACGCCGATGGTGTTTTCGCCCTGGCTCTTCTGCACCGACAAGAGCACCGTGCGCTGGCCGTTGTAGAGCGCCAGGCTTTCCTGTTCCTGCGGGCCATCGACCACGTCGGCCACCTGCCAGAGCTTGATCACCGAGCCCGTGCTGCCCGTGACCTTGCGCGCCACCACGATGTCGCGGAAGTCGCGCGGGGTCTTCAGCCGCGCGTTGATCTGCACCACGCGGTCTTGTTCAGTCGAGCGGATGTTGCCCAGCGGCAGCTCCTGGTTTTCGCTGCGCACGGCGGCGGCGACCTGCTCGGTGCTGATGCCCAGGGCTTCCATTGCGGAAGGCTTGAGCTGGATGTTGATCTGCCGGTCAACGCCGCCAATGATGCTGACCGCGCCCACGCCGCGCACGTTTTCAAGCCGCTTCTGCAGCACCTGCCGGGCCCAGGTGCTCAGCTCTTGCGGCGATGTGTTCTGGTCCTGCGCCAGCACGGCAATGTTGAAGACCGGCTGCGCCGCCGGGTCGAAGCGCGAGATGCGCGGGTCCTTGACTTCGTCGCGCAGCAGCGGGCGGATCAGCGCCACCTTTTCGCGCACGTCGTCGGCCGCCTTGCGGCCATCCACGTCGAGGTTGAACTCGACGATCACCACCGACACCCCTTCGTAGGACCGCGACGACAGCGCGCTGATGCCGGCCACCGTGTTGACGGCTTCCTCGATCTTCTTCGTCACCTCGGCCTCGACGATTTCGGGGCTGGCGCCGGGGTAGTCCATCGAGATCACGACGGTGGGGAAGTCGATGTTCGGAAACTGGTCCAGCGACAGGCGCTGGTAGCTGAACAGGCCCAGCACCACAAAGGCCAGCATGACCATGACGGCCATCACCGGGTTGGCGATCGAGACGCGGGTGAACCACATGGGGCCGGCCCTAGCGCGACGCCGCCGGGGCCACTGGCGCCACGGTCACCGCAGCAGCCACCGGCGCCACCCCGACGGTGGCAGCCAGAGGCAGCTTGATCAGCGTGCCCTCGCGCAGCGCACCCACCGTGCCGCGCAACACGACGCTGCCGGTTTCGATGCCGGCGGTGATTTCCACCGCCGTCTCGACCCTGCCGTCCACCAGCACCTCACCGCGTGCGCCGGTGGTGACGGCACGCGCCACCGCCTTGCCGTCCTGCACCGTCATGACATAAGGCCGCGCCTGGTCGAAGCGCAGGCTTGAGACCGGCACCACCAGCGCTGACTGGCGCTTGAGTTCGATGCTGCCGCGCGCAAACAGGCCCTGGCGCAGCCCGGCCGCGCTGGCGCCGGGCGCCAGTTCCAGGTACGCCAGGACTGAGCGTGTGCCCGCCTGCGCACTCGGGTTGATGCGCGCCACGCGTGCCGTCAGCGGCGCGGCCAGACCGTCGATCTGCACCAGTGCGGTCTGGCCCACGCGCAGCCGCACCACGTCTTCGGGCGAGACGGCGGCTTCGAGTTCGAGCCGGCCCAGATCGACGATCTCGACGATGCGCGCATCGACGCCGACACGCTCACCCGGCTGCACCAGCCGCTGCGCCACCAGGCCCGCGATGGGGGCGCGGATCTCGCTGTCCTGCACCGCCTTGCGCGCCAGTTCCGACGCCGCGCGTGCCGCCTGCAGCGAGGCATTGGCGCCCGCCGCGCTGCTGACCGAGGTGTCCAGTGCGTTGCGCGAAATGAAGCCCTGGTTGACGAGCGCCTTGTTGTTGTCCAGCGTGCGCTGCGCGATGTCCAGCTGCGCCTGTGCTGCCATCGCCTGGTCTTCGGCCTGGCGCAGGCGCCAGACGAATTCGGTGGCGTCGAGCTTGCCGATGAGCTGGCCGGCCTTCACGCGGTCGCCCTCGCGCACGGTCAGGCTCTTCACTTCTGCAGCGATCTTGGCCTTGACGATGGCGCTTTGCACGGCCTTCAGGCCGCCACTCACTTCGAGCGTGCTGCTGAGGTCGGCGCGGGTGGCGCGGGCGACGTCGGCTGCGGTGAGCTCGACCGCCGGCGCGGCGGCGCTGGCGGCTGCCGCCGCACTGGCCGCTGCCGCTGCGGGGGAGACTGCGGCACGGTTCTGCATCCAGCCCCGGCCCAGCACGGCAGCGGCAATCAGCACGGCAATCAGCACGGCAACGACGACCAGGATCCAGCGCGTGCGAGTGCTCATTTTTTGGCGCGTGCCTTGCGAACCTCAAGACCGCGCAGCACAAGATCGAGATGGGTGTTGAGAACCAGTGTCGGGTCCACATCCACGCCGCCCAGCACCGGGCAGGCGCCAAAGGAATGGCGGTGGATGGCCATGAAGATGATCGGCGCCATCAGCGCATGCGCCACTTCGTGCACCGGCATGGGCCGGAATTCGCCGCTGTCGATGCCGCGCTGCACGCAGCCGCTGAACAGGCGGTCGGCCGGAATGATGACCTCGTCGGTGTAGAACTGCGCCAGTTCGGGGAAGTTGCGCACCTCCGACAGCACGATCTTGTGGATGCCGGCGGCAGGCGTGTTGCCCACGCGATCCCACCAGGTGCGCAGCAGGTAGGCCAGCAGTTCCGAGCTGCTGCCTTCAAAGCTGTTGGCGGTTTCTTCGCCCTCGGCGATCAGGCTCGACAGCTTCTGCCGCACGACGGCCTTGAACAGTTCTTCCTTGCTCGGGTAGTAGAGGTACAGCGTGCCCTTGGAGACACCAGCGCGCTGCGCCACTTCTTCAGCACGCGACGCGGCAAAGCCCTTTTCCACGAACAGCGTCAGCGCCGCGTCCAGCAGTTCCTGCGGGCGCGCTTCCTTGCGGCGCTGGCGGATGCCGGCGTCGGCGGGCTCTTTGGTGGTGTGAACGGGGGGAGAGGCTGTGCTCATAATTAATGACTGACCAGTCAGTAATTTTAGTTGCGACGCCCAGGAGCGGTCAAGCGCAACGCTGGAATTGTGGGCCCCGGCCTGCAACTGGCGACTGCTGGCGGTCGCTGGCGGTTGCTGGCGGTCGCTGGCGGTCGCTGGTGGCGGCTGCTGGCTATCATCCGCCGCCCAGCTTCGACCCCTAGCTCGCCTCGACCCAACCCCGAACCCGAATGCCCGCCGCCTTGGACTTCATCCTGCTCATCAAGGCCGCCCTCATGGGCGTGGTGGAGGGGCTCACCGAGTTCCTGCCGATCTCGTCCACAGGGCACCTGATCCTGGCCGGTTCGCTGCTGGACTTCACCGGCGAAGCGGCCAAGGTCTTTGACGTGGCGATCCAGAGCGGCGCGATGCTGGCGGTGGTGTGGGAGTACCGGCAGAAGCTGCTCGGCACGCTGGCCGGCGTGCTGCACGACGCGGTGGCGCAACGCTTCGTGCGCAACCTGCTCGTCGCCTTCATGCCTGCAGCCGTGCTGGGCCTGCTGTTCGGCAAGATGGTGAAAGCGCATCTCTTCCACCCGGTGCCGGTGGCGCTGGCCTTTGTGGTCGGCGGCATCGTGATCCTGATCGTGGAGGCCTGGCACCGCAGGCGCTTTGGCGAACGCGACACGCAGGGTACGCGCCGGGCGCGTGTCGAATCGGTGGACGAGATGAGCGCGCTCGACGCCCTCAAGGTCGGCTGCATGCAGTGCCTGGCGCTGATCCCGGGCACCAGCCGCTCGGGTGCCACCATCATCGGCGCCATGGTGTTCGGTTTTTCGCGCCGCTGCGCCACCGAATTCAGCTTCTTCCTGGGCATCCCGACGCTGATGGCGGCAGGCGCCTATTCGGTGTGGAAAGAGCGCGCCAGCCTGCAGATGAGCGACCTGCCGATGTTTATCGTCGGCACCGTGGTGGCGTTTTTCAGCGCGCTGCTGTGCATCCGCTGGTTGATCCGTTACGTGTCCACGCACGACTTCACGGCCTTTGCCTGGTACCGCATCGTCTTCGGCGCCGTCGTGCTGCTGACGGCCTACACGGGGTGGGTCACCTGGGCCGCGTGAAGAGCAGGTCCCACACGCCATGGCCGAGCCTGAGGCCGCGGTTTTCGAACTTGGTCAAGGGCCGCCACGCCGGCCGCGTCGCATAGGCTTCGGCGCTGTTGACGAGTTGGGGTTCGGCTGCCAGCACCTGCAGCATCTGCACCGCGTAAGGCTCCCAGTCGGTGGCGCAGTGCAGATAGCCACCGGGCACCAGGTGCTGCACCAGCCTGGCGACGAAGGCGCGCTGGATGAGTCGCCGTTTGTGGTGCTTGAACTTGTGCCACGGGTCGGGGAACCAGATGTGGATGCCGGCCAGCGAGGCGGGCGCAATCATCTGCGCCAGCACCTCCACCGCGTCGTGCTGCACGATGCGCACGTTGTTCAAGTGCCGTTCGCCAATCTGCTTGAGCAGCGCGCCGACGCCAGGCGCGTGTACTTCGATGCCGATGAGGTCGATTCCCGGCTGCGCAGCGGCCACAGCGGCCGTGGCATCGCCCATGCCAAAGCCGATTTCCAGCACGCGTGGCGCGTGGCGGCCGAAGGTGGCGTCCAGATCCAGCGGCTGCGGCTGAAAAGGCAACAGGAAGCGCGGCCCCAGCTCATTCAGCGCACGCTGCTGGCCGGGCCCCATGCGACCGGCGCGCAGCACGAAGCTGCGGATGGCGGGGCGCGGCGGCGCACCGGTGCTGTCCTCGGGGTCTTCCTTGGGCTCTTCCATGGGGGCGCGATTGTGCCTGTCGCGTGCCCGCTGCACGGCCGCTGCGGCCTGGCCGCTCAAGCCTGGCGGCCATCTGCCGAAGACATGGCGAGCGAGACTCATCGCGATGGCTGCACCCTTTGAAGCCGCACCGTTTGAAGCCCGATTGATACCCGCTTCCATTCCACCCACTGCCCTGCACCGCGTTGTCGGCATCGGCTGCACCCTGCTCGCGCTGGGTCTTGCCGGCGTCGTGCCTGCCGTGTACGCCGCCCATCGGCCGGCCCTGGCTTCGTGGTTGATCGTGGCTGCGATCTGCGCCGCGCTGGGTATGGCTGCCTGCCTGATGCTGCGGCGCTACACCTTGAAGTTGGTGGATGCCGCCTCGCGCATGCAAAGCGATGAGAGCCTGCGCTTTGACACCGCCATCAACAACATGTCGCAGGGCCTGTGTTTTTTTGACGGCCAGCAGCGCCTGATCGTCTGCAACCGCCGCTATGCCGAGATGTACGGGCTGACGCAGGACCACGTGCGCCCCGGCACGCCGCTGCGCGACATCGTCGATCAGCGCTACAAGGTCGGCAGCTGCCCCGCCATCACGGCCGCGCAGTACCTGCTCTGGCGCGCATCGGTTGCGGTGCTGAACCAGCCTTCGGAGAGCGTGACCGAACTGCAGGACGGCCGCATCTTCTGCATCCGCCACCAGCCCATGCCCGACGGCGGCTGGGTCGCCACGCACGAAGACATCACGCAGCAGCGGCGCACGCAGGCGCAGATCGAACACATGGCGCGCAGCGACAGCCTGACCGAACTGCCCAACCGCGCGCACTTCATGGAGCGGCTGCGTGAACTGCTGCAGCCCGAGGCCAGGGGCACGTCGCTGGCGCTGCTCTTCATTGATCTCGACCACTTCAAGGCCGTCAACGATTCGCTCGGCCACCCGGTGGGCGACGGTCTGCTGCAAGCCGCTTCACGACGGCTGGCCGCCTGCGTGCGCCAGGGCGACCTGGCGGCGCGTCTGGGCGGTGATGAATTTGCCATTCTGCAGGTCGGCGCGTCGCAGCCCGCAGCCGCTGCCGCGCTGGCCGAGCGGCTGGTGCGCGAGATCGCGGCGCCTTTCGACATTGCCGGCCACCGCGTGAGCGTGGGTGTCAGCGTCGGCATTGCGCTGGCGCCCGGCGACAGCACCGAAGCGATCGAACTGCTGCAGCAGGCTGACGTGGCGCTCTATAAATCCAAGGCGGCGGGCCGGGGCGGGCACCAGTTCTACCGCGTCGAAGCGGCCGTAGAATGAAGCGGCGAAAGCCAGGGCGGGCTTCGTATAATGGCAATACCCATGCTTCCCAAGCATGAGCCGCGGGTTCGATTCCCGCAGCCCGCTCCACCATGAAAAGGGCCCCGTTCGGGGCCCTTCGAGTTTGTGGCGAACACAAGGTTGGAGGCCGGGCCGATGCGGCATCATGCGCGCCATGCCCGTCCCCGCCCCTGCCACCGCTTTGACCGTGCTCTTGCTGGCGCCCGACGCCGCTCTGGCGGCGTCGTTGCGGGCGGCTGGCCTGCGCGTCACCGAAGCCACCGACCCCGCGCTGGCGCAAGAACACGACGCCGTGCTGCTGGCGGCGCCGACGCGCGCCGCGCTGGTGGCTTTGGCGGGCCTGGCGGGTCTGACGCAAGCGGCCTTCGACAGCGCCGTCGTGGTGGTGGCCAGCGCTGCCGATTCGGGCGCCGAAAGCGCGCTGCTGCAGCGCGGTGTGGAAGCGATCATCGCGCCGCCCGACGGCGCCACGCTGCTGCGCACGCTGCGGCATGCGGTTGAGCGCAAGCGCATCGAGCGCGCCGCCCGCACCGCCTACGCCACCGACCTGGCCACCGGCCTGCCGCACCAGGCGCAGCTGGTGGAGCACATGACGCAACTGCTGGCGCTGCGTGAACGCGAACCGGCGCCGATGGTGCTTCTGGTGCTGCGCGTGGACGGCTTTGCGCAGGCCGCCGCGCGCCTGGGCGTGGAAGCCGGCAACGTGCTGCGCCGCAAGGTGGCGGTGCGGCTGCGCAGTGGCCTGCGCGCCAGCGATGTGGTGGCGGCGATAGGCCCCGATGCCTTCGGCGTGCTGCTGGGCCGCCTTGAAGCCAAGGCAGACGGCGAACGTGTCGCCGCGAAGCTGGTGCGTTCACTGCAGCAGCCGATTGCCGTCGCCGGCCAGCCCTGCAGCGTGGCGGCGGTGGTGGGACTGGCGATGTACCCCGAACACGGCAAGGACGCCGAATCGCTGCTCAAGCGTGCCAGCGCGCAGGCAGGTTCGGTGGCGACTCTGGGCGCGGCGGGTTTCGGCTCGGCGGTGCATCGCATCGGCGCCGCAGCGGCCAACGACGAAGGCGCCTGAAGAAGCGCGTTGCGAGTGTCCGCGAGCCCATCCGCGAGCCTGTCCGCGCTTCAGGCCGCGCGCCAGGCGGTCAACAGCGCCTCAGGCACGTCGATGCCGTCGCTGAGCGCGCGCAAGCGCAACGCCTCGCGCCGCGCACCCGGCAGGCGCACACCGTCGTCTTTGAGCATCTCGGCCACCAGCACCTCGATGCGGTCCAGAAAGTGTTCACGCCCGGCCAGTGCGCCGGGGTCGATGACGATGAAGGCTTGTCCGATGCCCGGCCGGTTGCCTTCATCGACGAAGAAGCTCGACGCCTCGAAGCCGAACTGCGCGCCGATCACGGCCGTGACCAGCAATTCCACCACCAGCGCCAGCATCGCGCCCTTGGGCGATGTGGCTGCGCCCAGCGGCAACATCGACCCGGCCAGCCCCGCCTTCGGGTCGGTGGTGGGCTGGCCCGCTGCGTCCAAGGCCCAGCCCTCGGGAATGGCGCGGCCCTCTTTGGCGGCGACCATCAGCTTGCCGCGCGCCACTTCGCTCAGGCTCAGGTCGATCATCAGCGGCGGCGCGCTGCGGCGCGGAAAGATCGCAGCCACCGGGTTGGTGCCGAAGATGGGATGCCTGCCGCCGGCCGCCGGCATGGCTGCCGGTGAATTGGCGAAACCAATGGCCACCATGCCGGCAACCGCTGCCGGCCGCAAATGGTCCACGACCACGCCACAGTGATGGCTGCGGATGACGCCGACCATCGCGACCCCGTGCACCTGCGCGGCCAGCACGGCTTCTTGCACCGCCAGTTCGCAGGCCGCGAAGGCGAGGCCCTCCTGCGCGTCGATGACGAGTGCGCCGCCCTTGCGCTTCAGCACCTGCGGCACCGCGCTGCCGTTGGCGCGGCCGTTGCGCAGGTGGGTGCTGTACTGGCCGACGCGACTCAAGCCGTGTGAGCCCAGGCCTTGTGATTCGGCCAGTACCAGCGCACGTGCCGTGGCGTCGGCACTGGACACGTTGGCGCCGGCGCGCTGCAGCTGGCGCGACACCAGCGCCTGCACCTCGGCCGTGGGCAGCTTCATCGCAGCGCCTCCAGCACCTTGTCTTTGATGAGAAAGCTGACGCGCTCGTTGCTCTCGGCCGAGACACCGGCGATGTGTGGAGTTAGCACGAGATTGGGGCAGCCCTCAAAGTGTGATGAAACGGGCAAAGGCTCGGTGCCGAAGACGTCGATCGCCGCGCCGCCGAGGTGGCCGCTTTTCAGCGCCGCAGCCAGCGCCACTTCATCAACGATGCCACCGCGCGCGGTGTTGATGAGCACGGCGCCGCGCTTCATGCACGCCAGCCGTTCGGCGTTGAAAAGGCCGCGTGTGCCGTCCACCAGCGGCACGTGCAGGCTGAGTACGTCGGACCTGGCGATGAGTTCGTCGAGGCCGACGCAGCGCACGCCGCACGCATCGAAAGCCGCATGCCCGGGCGCCATCAGCGCGTCGTGCGCCAGCACCTGCATGCCCAGGCCCCGGGCCAGGCCTGCGCTCAGCTGGCCGATGGAGCCGAAGCCCAGCAGGCCGAGCGTCTTGCCGGCGATCTCGCGGCCGCTTGACAGCGCAGCGCGCGGCCACTGGCCTTGCGCCACCCTGCCACTGGACTGGTAGGCGCCGCGCAGCAACAGCAGCGCCGTGGTCACCACATACTCAGCCACGCTGAGCGCGTTGGCACCGGTGGCGGGGATGACTTGAATGCCGCGCGCTTCGCACCCTGGCACGTCGATGTTGTCCAGCCCCACACCCAGGCGGCCGACCACGGTGCAGCGCGGTTGCGCGCTCAACGCCGCCAGCAGCGCACCGCGCACCTGCGTCCGGTTGCGCACCACCAGCGCGTTGGCTGTCGCGGCTTGCGCCAGCAGGCGCGGGGCGTCGTCCACCAGCGTCGGCTCGTACAGCACGTCGTGCGCCGCGCGCAGCTGCGCCACGGCGCGCTCGTCCATGAACTCGGTGATGACGATGCGCGCCATGCTCAAGCCGCCTTCACGCGGACTCGTACAAACGCGTCATGACGAATTCGCGGTGCCCCAACGCTTCCGCCGCGCTCAGGCGCCCGTTGGCGGTGCGCAGCATGTTCTCCAGCAGCCTGTCGCCCGCCTGATCCAGCGTGAGCTCGCGTTGCAGCAGGCCCGAGGTGTCCACGTCCACGTGTTCACCCATCAAGCGCACGGTGCGCGGGTTGGCGCAAATCTTGATGACCGGCAGGATGGGGTTCCCGATGACGTTGCCCTGGCCCGTGGGGAAGAAGTGCACGACGTAACCGCTGGCGGCGCACAGCGTCACCATCTCGGCCGCCGCGCTGGAGCTGTCCATGAACCACAGGCCCGGGTGGGTGGGCATCTCGGCCTTGTCGATGACGCCGTCCACGGTGCACTTCTTGCCGATCTTCTGGATGTTGCCGAGTGCTTTTTCTTCGATCGTCGTCAGGCCACCGGCGATGTTGCCTTTGGTGGGCTGGCTGTCGGACAGGTCGCTCGTCTTGTGGCGGTTGATCACGTCCTGGTAGCGGTTGAACATGAACATGAACTGTTCGCGCACCTGGTCGTTGGCGCAGCGCGCGGCAAAGATCTGTTCACCGCCCGTCTGTTCGGTGGTTTCGCCAAAACACAGGGTGTTGCCCAAGGCATGCAGCTTGTCGAAAGCATCGCCCACAGTGGGGTTGGCGCCGCAGCCGCTGGTGGTGTCGCTCTCGCCGCACTTGGTGCTGACCCACAGTTCCTGGATGGGGCAGGTCTCACGCTGCTTCTCGCTGGCCCACTGCACGTACTCGCGCGCGGCCTTGCTGGCGCGCAGGATGGTGTCGTGGTCGCCATGGCCTTCGATGCCGAAGCCCACCACGGGCTTGCCGGTGCTGGCAATGCCGTCCACCACTTTTTTCGTCCAGCCGTCTTCAATGCCGATGACGACGACGGCGGCCACGTTGGGGTTGCAGCCGGCGCCGATGAGGGTGCGGAAGTGCAGCTCCAGGTCAGCGCCAAACTGCAAGCGGCCATAGGGGTGCGGGATGGCCAGCGCGCCCTTGATGTTGTGCGCGACGGCCTCGGCCGCAGCGTTGGACAGGTCGTCCAGCGGCAGGATGATGACGTGGTTGCGCACGCCGACGCGGCCGTTTTCGCGGCGGTAGCCGAGGAAGGTGGTGTGTTTG
>JANNGN010000216.1:0-7867 GCA_031403895.1 Rubrivivax sp.
TCGGCGTCAGCCGCAGCGGCAAGACGCCGACCAGCCTGTACCTGGCCATGCAGCACGGCATCAAGGCCGCCAACTACCCGCTGATCCCGGAGGACTTCGACCGTGGCCGCCTGCCCACGCCGCTGGCGCCGCACAAGCGCAAGTGTTTCGGCTTGACGATCAACCCCGAGCGGCTGGCGCAGATTCGCCACGAACGCCGGCCCGGCAGCAGATACGCAGCGCTGGACAACTGTCGCTTTGAGGTCAACGAAGCCGAAGCGATGATGCGGCGCGAAGGCGTGGCCTGGCTGTCTTCCACCCACAAGTCGATCGAGGAGATTGCCACCACGATCCTGCGCGACCTGCGGCCCGACCGGCTGATCTATTGACTGACCGGCCTTGGCCCGCGCGCGCTTTCGTACAGGCACACCGCAGCGGCGGCCGCAACGTTGAGCGACTCTTCACCACCCGGCTGCGGGATGCGCACCTGCAACACACAGCGTTGCAGCAGCGCCGTTGAAACGCCCTGCCCTTCGTGGCCCAGCACCCAGCCACAAGGTGAAGGAAGATGAGCGTTAGGCAAATCAGTGCCGGCGTGTGAGCTGGTGGCCACCAGCGGCAGCGCGAGTACGTCGAGGGCCGCCTCGTCCAGCCCTTCGATCAGCCGCAGGCTGAAGTGCGCGCCCATGCCGGCACGCAGCACCTTGGGCGACCACAGCGCCGCCGTGCCCTTCAACGCCAGCACCTGGCGCACACCAAAAGCCGCAGCGCTGCGCAGGATGCTGCCGACGTTGCCGGCGTCCTGCAGCCGGTCGAGCACCACGCTGGCAACACGGGCGTCAATCGCGGGCGTGGCTTGCAGCGCCAGCAGGAAGCCGATGGCCGCCGGTGACTCCAGGCCGCTGATGGCCGCAAACAACGGCCCCGGCACGATGCAGACCTTGCCCGCCCAGCCGGCCAATTCACGCAGTGCCGGGTTGTGCCAGCCGGCATCGCTGATCAGCGCCTGCGCGGCCACACCACCACGGGCGCGCAGCGCGCTGCACAAGTGCTCGCCTTCCAGCCACACCTGCCCGACCCGCCGGTACGCGCTGCCGTCCTGCGCCAGGCGCCGCAGGCGAACCATCAGTGGGTTGTCGCGTGAGCTGATGTGAACCGGATAATTCATGGCAGGCCTTCGGCGGCGCGCACCGGTGCAAAGCTGCGCCGATGTGCCGCGCAGGGACCATGGCGCCGCAGCGCGGCCAGGTGCTCAGCCGTGGGGTAGCCCTTGTGGGTCGCAAAGCCGTAGTCCGGGTACTGCGCATGCAGATCGACGCACCAGCGGTCGCGCTGCACCTTGGCCAGGATCGACGCGGCCGAGATGGCCGACACCTTGGCATCACCCTTGACGAGCGCAGCCACGGTCATCGGCAGCAGCGGCACGCGGTTGCCATCGACGACCACGCGGTGTGGGCGCAGCCGCAGGCCTTCCACCGCGCGCCGCATCGCCAGCAGCGTGGCTTGCAGGATGTTGAGTCGGTCGATCTCCTCGACTGTGGCGATGGCGATCGAGCAGCACAGCGCACGCGCGCGAATCTGGTCGAAGAGCAGTTCACGCCGGCGCGGGCTGAGCACCTTCGAGTCCGCCAGGCCGCTGACCGGTGCCAGCTCGTCCAGGATCACCGCCGCCGCCACCACTGGCCCAGCCAGCGGCCCGCGGCCGGCTTCGTCCACGCCCGCCACCAGGCCCGGCTGGTCCCAGCCGGGCCCAAGCTGCTCAAGCCTGAAGGATTTGCGCGATGGCATCGGTGGCTCGGCTGGCCATGTCGCGGCGCAGCAGCCCATGCAGGTCGTCGAAGCGCTGCGCCAGGCGTGCGCTGGCGGCGGGGTCGTCAAGCCAGGCCACGACGGCGGCGGCCAGTCGCTCGGGTTGGCAGTCACCCTGCAGCAGTTCCGGCACCACGAATTCACGGCACAGGATGTTGGGCAACCCGACCCAGGGTTGGTACTTCATGCGCTTCATCAGCTGCCAGGTCAGGGCGTGCATGTTGTAGCCGATCACCATCGGCCGCTTGAACAGCGCCGCTTCCAGCGTGGCGGTGCCGCTGGCAATGAGCGTCACGTCGCAGGCGGCCAGCGCGGCATGCGACTGGCCGTCCAGCAGGCGCAGCGGCGCCTGCGGCGCGTGCGCCGCCACCAGCGGCTCCAGCAGCGTGCGCAGGCCCGGCGCCACCGGCAGCACGAAGCGCAGCTCGGGACGCTGCCGGTGCAGCCGTGCAACGGCCTGCAGGAAACGCGGCGCGATGGCTTCGATCTCGCTGCGCCGGCTGCCCGGCAGCACCGCCACCACGGGCTCCTGCGCACCCAGGCCCAGTGCGGCACGACTGGCCGCGCGCGGTGGTATCGGTGGTATCGCATCCGCCAGCGGGTGGCCTACAAAGGTGGCCGCCACGCCGTGGGCGCGCAGCAGGGCGGGCTCGAAGGGGAAGAGGCACAACACGTGGTCCACGGCGGCTGCCATCTTGCGCGCCCGGCCACCGCGCCAGGCCCAGATCGACGGGCAGATGAAGTGGATGGTCTTGATGCCCGCCTGCTTCAGCCGCGCTGCCAGGCCGAGGTTGAAATCCGGCGCATCCACGCCGATGAAAGCTGCTGGCGGGTCGTTCAACAAGCGCTTGGCGAGTGCGTCGCGGATGCCTGAAATCTCGCGGTAGTTGCGCATCACCTCGACGTAGCCGCGCACGGCCAGCTTGTCGTGTGGCCACCAGGCCTCAAAGCCCTGCTCGGCCATTCGCGGGCCGCCAATGCCGTGGCTGTGCAGCGCGGGCCAGCGCCGGCGCAAGCCTTGCAGCAAGTGGCCGGCAAGCAGGTCGCCCGAGGCCTCGCCAGCGACCATCGCAAGCTGCATGCGGCCGCTTCAGCGCACGATGCCGCGCGTGACTGTCGCCAGAAAGGCCAGCAGCATCTGCACGTCGGCGTCGCCAGCTTGCACCGTGCCCAGCAATTGCTGGATCGCCGCCTTGGCGTTGTCCAGCGTCAGGCCGTCGCGATAAAGCAGACGGTGCATCTGCTTGACAAGCGCCAGGCGCTCGCGCGAAAACCCACGTCGGCGCAGGCCTTCGGCGTTGGTGCCGTACACCGCCAGCGGGTTGCCGCCAACGGTCATGAAGGGCGGCACGTCCAGCGAGACGTGGCTCTGGAAGCCCGTCATCACATGCGCGCCGATCTTGCAGAACTGGTGTACGCCGCTCAAGCCGCCGACGATTGCCCAGTCGCCCACCTGCACGTGGCCGGCCAGCGTGGCGTTGTTGGCCAGGATGGTGTGGCTGCCCAATTGCACATCGTGCGCGATGTGCACATAGGCCATGACCCAGTTGTCGTGGCCGACGCGCGTGACGCCAGTGTCTTGCGCGGTGCCTCGATTGAAGGTGCAGAACTCGCGGATCGTGTTGCGGTCGCCGATGTGGAGTTCGGTCGGTTCGCCGCGGTACTTCATGTCCTGCGGCGCGCCGCCCAGTGCCGCGTGCGCAAAGATGCGGTTGTCGCGGCCGATCGTGGTCGGCCCGTCGATGACACAGTGCGCGCCGATGCTCGTGCCCGCGCCCACTTTCACGCCGCCGCCAATGACGGCGTAAGGGCCGACGCTCACGTCATCGGCCAGCTCGGCCGCCGCGTCGATGATGGCGCTGGCGTGAACCCGCGTCATGACCTAACGCCCATAGTCAGATCACCTTGCGCATGGTACACATCAGGTCGGCTTCCACCACCAGCAGGCCGTCAACGGTGGCCCGTGTTTTGTAGCGGTAGATGCCGGACTTGTGGCGGTCGATCGCTGCTTCAAGGATGAGCTGGTCGCCCGGCCCCACCGGGCGCTTGAAGCGGGCGTTGTCGATGCCGGCGAAGTACACCACCGTGTCCTCGTCGGGGTCGCCATCCAGCGACTCGAAGGACAGCAGCGCCGCTGCCTGCGCCAGCGCTTCCAGCATCAGCACGCCGGGCATGACCGGCCGCGACGGAAAGTGGCCCGGGAAAAATGGCTCATTCATGCTGACGTTTTTCAGCGCCTTGATGCGCACGCCTTTTTCCAGTTCGAGCACCCGGTCAACCAGCAGAAAGGGGTAACGATGCGGCAGCTTGCGCAGGATGTGTTGGATGTCGAGCATCGTCAGGCCTTTTTCTCCAGCGCCCGCAGCCGGTCGCGCAACGCGTGCAGTTGCCGCAGCGTGGCGGCGTTCTTTTCCCAGGACGCATTGTCATCGAAGGGAAACGCGCCGCTGTAGGTGCCCGGCTTGCGGATCGAGCGCGTGATGAGCGTGGCCGCGCTGATGTGTACGTGGTCCACGATCTCCAGGTGGCCGAGGATGATGGCGCCGCCGCCCGCCGTGCAGTGGCGCCCGATGCGCGCGCTGCCGGCCACGCCGACGCAGCCGGCGAATGCACTGTGCGCGCCGACGCGCACGTTGTGGCCGATCTGCACCAGGTTGTCGAGCTTGACGCCGTCCTCGATCACGGTGTCTTCGAGCGCACCGCGGTCGATGCAGGTATTGGCGCCGATCTCTACGTCGTCGCCGATCAGCACGCCGCCGAGCTGTTCGATCTTTTCCCAGCGGTCCTCAAACGGCGCGAAGCCGAAGCCGTCGGCACCGATGACGGCACCGCTGTGCACGATGCCGCGTGCGCCGATGCGGCAGGCGTCGCTGAGGGTAACGCGGGCTTTGAGCCAGGTGCCCGCGCCGACGGCGGAGTCTTCGCCAAGATGGCAGTGACTGCCGATGACAGCACCCGGGCCGATGTGCGCGCCCCGCCCGATGAAAGCGAAGGCTGCGATCGAAGCCGTGGCGTCGATCTGCGCGCCCGCTTCCACCACCGCGCTGGCGTGTATGCCCACCACCGGCGCGCGCCGCTGCTGCGCGGCCCACCACTGCGTCAGGCGCGCAAAGGCCAGGTACGGGTCGGCGTGGATCAGTGCGGCGCCGCGTGCAACGGCAGCGTCGCGCAGGGCGGGTGCCACGATCACGCAAGCTGCATCGGTGGTGGCCAATTGCGACTGATAGCGCGGGTTGGCCAGGAAGCCGATCGTCGAGCGGTCGGCGCTTTCAAGCGGGCCGATGCGCGTGACCTCTTGGTCGGCATCACCCACCAGTTCAGCCCCCAGCAGGTGGGCCAGCGGGCCCAGGCGCGCGCGCATGGGCGGCCGGCTCAAACGGGTGGCTGAGAGGCGCTCACTTGCCCGGCGTGGCGGGGGTGTTGAGGACGCGAATCACCTTGTCGGTGATGTCCACCCGGCCGCTCGCGAAGACCACTTCTTGCAAGATGAGGTCGTACTTCTCGGCGTCAAAGATCTGCTTGATGACGCGGTTGGCGCGTTCGACCACGGCCGCCAGTTCTTCATTGCGACGCTGGTTCAGGTCTTCCTGGAATTCGCGGCGTTTGCGCTGCAGGTCGCGGTCTTGTTCGACCAGTTCGCGCTGGCGGCGCGTGCGCTCGGCTTCGGCCAGCGTGGGCGCGTCCTTGTCGAGCTTGTCGGCAGCGGTCTTCAGGCGCGCGCCGATGTCGGTCAGCTCTTTTTCACGCTTGCTGAATTCGGTCTCGAGCTTGGCCTGCGCGGCCTTGGCCGGCGTGGCTTCGCGCAGCACACGTTCGCTGTTGACGTAGCCGATCTTGAGGTCTTGCGCCAGCACCGGCGTGGCGGTGGCGAAGAGTGCGGCCGTGCCAAGCAGGGCTGCCTGAGCAACGCTTGCAACGGTAGCCGCAGTGGGAAAAGCGAACGTCTTCATCAGAAGGCTGTCCCGATCTGGAATTGGAAACGCTGGATTCTATCGTTGCGCTGCACCCGCAGCGGCTTGCCCCAACTGAGCTTGAGCGGGCCCACCGGCGAGATCCAACTCAAGCCCAGGCCCGCCGATGCACGCAGTGAAGATGCAGTGACCTGCTCGTCTTCGCGCCAGACGTTGCCGGTGTCAACAAAACCGAAGATGCGCAGCGTGCGGTCGTTGCCAGTGCCGGGCACCGGAAAGTACAGCTCGGTGTTGGCGTTGAAACGCTTGGCGCCGCCGATGTAGGCGCCCGTCGGGTCAACCACGCCAAGCGAGCCTTGTTCGAAAGCGCGCACCGTGCCCAGGCCGCCGCCGTAGAAGTTCTTGAACACCGGGTAAGGCTTGCCGCCCAGGCCTTTGCCGACGCCGACTTCGGCGTTAACGCCCAACGTCAACCGCAGCGGCAATTGCCAGTATTCCTGGTACTGCAGGTTGGTCTTCAAGTACTTCACTTCACCCAGGAAGCTCCACTCGAAGAACACGCGCTGGTAGCGGCCGCTGCTGGGCACCAGCAGGCTGTCGCGGCCGTCGCGCGCCCAGCCCACGGTGGCGGCAAAGGCGTTGGTCTTGTCGCCGTACAAGGCGCGGTAGTTCAGCCAGGCCAGTGGCAGGCCGACGGAGGTGCCGAGCTCGGTGCGTTCCCAACCCAGGCCCATGAACACGGTGTCGTATTCCGAGAAGGGCACGCCAAAACGCAGCGACGCACCCGGTGTCTTCAATTCGTAGCTGTCGCCCAGGTAATTGACCGGACGCTGCGTTCGGTAGAACGCGTCGATGGCCAGCGAGATGCCGTCCACCGTCCAGTACGGGTCCACGGTGCTCACCACCAGCGTGCGGTTGTACTTGCTGGTGTTGACCTCGATGCCCAGGCTGTGGCCGGAACCGAAGGCGTTGTCCTGTTTGATCGATGCGTTGAAGGTCAGCTTTTCGGCGTTCGAGTAACCCGCGCCGATGGCGAGGTTGCCGGTCGGCTTTTCGGTCACGTTGACGACCAGATCGACCTGGTCGGGCGAGCCCGCCACTTCGTTGGTCTCGACTTCCACGTCCTTGAAGTAGCCCAGGCGGTCGATGCGTTCTTTCGACAGCTTGATCAGGCCGCCGTCGTACCAGGCCGATTCAAGCTGGCGGAATTCACGCCGGATGACTTCGTCGCGGGTGCGCGTGTTGCCCGCCACGTCGATGCGGCGCACATACACACGGCGCGCCGGTTCAGCGGCAAAGACCATCGCCACCTGGCCAGTGGCGCGGTCGATTTCCGGCCGCGGCTCGATGCGCGCGAAGGCATAGCCGTAGAGGCCGAACAGGTCCTGAAAGCGTTTGGAAGTTTCAGTGACCGCGTCGCCGCGGTAGGGCTGACCCGGGCGCAACAGCACGAAGGCGCGGAACTCTTCTTCCTTGCCCAGGTAGTCGCCCTCCAGCCGGACGCTGGTGACCGTGTAGGGCTGGCCTTCCTTGATCGAGATGGCGATCGAGATCGTCTGCTTGTCAGGTGAGATCGTGACCTGCGTTGATTCGATGGCAAGTTCAAGGTAGCCGCGGTTGAAGTACCAGGCGCGCAGTTTTTCAAGGTCTGAATTGAGTTTGGTGCGCGAATAGCGGTCGGACTTGCTGTACCAGGTGAACCAGCCGCTGGGCGTGAGTTCGAACAGCTCCAGCAGCGTCGATTGCGACACCACGCTGGCGCCGACGATGCGCACGTCGCTGATGCGCGCGGCATCGCCTTCGGTCATCGTGAAAGTGACGCTGACGCGGTTGCGCTCCATTGGCGTCACGGTCGTCACGACCTCGGCGCCATACAGGCTGCGGCTCAGGTACTGGCGCTTGATTTCCTGCTCGGCGCGGTCGATCACGGCGCGGTCAAAAGGCAGCCCTTCACCGATGCCGGCGTCGCGCAGCGACTTCGTCAGCGGCTCCTTGTCGAATTCCTTCAGGCCGACGAAGGAGACGGTGGCAATGATCGAGCGTTCATCGATGATGACCACCGCCACTTGCTTGTCGATTTCGATGCGCACGTCCTTGAACAGGCCCGTGGCAAAGAGCGCACGCAGCGCGGCGGCGCCCTTGTCGTCGGTGTAGGTGTCGCCGATGCG
>JANNGN010000217.1:0-2188 GCA_031403895.1 Rubrivivax sp.
CGCGCAAGCACAAGGCCCTGCGCGAGGGCTGGGCGCGGGAAGCGCTGCAAGAGCGCGACGGTAGCCCCATCACCTTGCCACGCCTGGCCAGCGAAGTGTGGGCACAGATCAAGGATGAGGATTGGGTGCTGAGTGCTGGCAGCGCCAGCAGCGTGTCGGCCACGATGCGCTGGTTGGCGTAGAGCAGACGCTGGTAGTCCATCGCCCAGGCGCTGATGTTCAAGTCGCCGAAGCCGATGTCGAGCCACTGGCAGTTCTTCGGCGTCAGGCTCACCAGTTCACGCGTGGTGCTGGTCAGCGTGGTGCTGGGGCGTTCCCAGTCGCGCACGTCCACACACAGCACCACGTCGGCATCCTGGAACATGGACTTGTCCATGCTCAGGTTGAGCGGGTGCTGGCTCGGAAAATTCAAACGCTGGTTGAGGTCATAGACCGGCGCGCCCAGCGCTTCGGCCAGCGCCACCAGGTCGTGAAAGCCCTGCGGGTCGCGGCCAGCGTATTCGCTCAGGATCACCGGGCGCTTGGCATTCGCCAGCGTCTGCGCGGCCAGTGCCAGCGCAGCCGGATCGGGTGCGATGCGGCTGGGCACGGCCTGAAAGCCCTTCGGCGGCAGCACCACCGCGTGCTCCAGCTTCTGCTCTTGCAGCCAGGCATCAAAGCACATGTACACGGGGCCGCGCGGCTCGCTCATCATCACCGAGTAGGCGCGTGCAAAGGCCTCGGGCACGCCATCGACGGTGGTCGGCTGGTAGTCCCACTTGGTGTATTCGCGAATCGCCGCACCCTGGCTCTGCGCGCTGTGGATCCAGTCGATCCTGGGCCGGCGCTTGGTCTCGTCCATGGGCCCGGTGGCGCCGACGATGAACACCGGCGCGCGGTCGATGTAGGCGTAATAGACAGCCATGTTGGCGTGCAGCAGGCCGACCAGGTTGTGCAGGATCGCGACCATCGGCTTGCCACTGGCCTTGGCGTAGCCATGCGCGATCTGCACCGCAGTCTCTTCGTGCTGGCACAACATCATCACGGGCACATTGCCGCCGTAGTTGACGATGCTGTCGTGCAGGCCACGATAGCTGGCGCCCGGGTTCAGCGCAGCAAAGGGCAGCTGGTAGCGGTGCAGCAGATCGACGATGACGTCGCCGCCCCAGCGCTCCTTGGGCTTGACGGCAGCCGGGGTTTTCTTGGGACGCTCGATCTTGCTGAAGGGGTCTTTGGACGACATCTTCAAGCCGCTTTCATCAGCTCAGCCGCAGCCGGCATCGCCACGCACTTGTCGGCGGCGATCTGGGCCCACACCGGTTCGCCGATCTTGGTGTAGATGGTGGGGTGGGTGCGCGACAGCACCGTGCGGTTGCCGACCTTCAGCTGCCAGTCGAGCGACTCGCCGAGGAAGACCTTCTGGTCAACCACGCCGCGCAGCACGTTGCCGCTGACGCCGGGATCCTTTTCGCTCAACCGCACGTCTTCGGGGCGTATCGACAGGATCACCTTGTCGCCCGGCCGCACGGTGTCAACCGAGAACGAGCGCAGCACGCCCAGTTCGGTGGCGATGATGTAGTAGTGCTCTTCGGCATCACGCGCCGTCACGGTGCCATCGACGAAATTGGTGGTGCCCACGAAGTCGGCCACGAACTGCGTCTGTGGGCGTTCATAGATTTCGCGCGGGGTGCCAATCTGCTGGATGCGGCCGGCGTTCATCACCGCGATCTGGTGCGACAGCGCCAGCGCCTCGCTCTGGTCGTGCGTGACGTAGATGGTGGTGATCCTCAGCTCGCGCTGCAGCCGCTTGAGCTCGAAGCGCATCAGCTCGCGCAGCTTGGCGTCCAGGTTGCTCAGCGGCTCGTCCAGCAGCAGCAGTTTCGGCTCCATCACCAGCGCGCGCGCCAGCGCCAGGCGCTGCTGCTGGCCGCCCGACAGCTTGGTGGCTTCGCGGTCGCGCAGGTGGTCCAGCTGCACCGCGTGCAGCACCTTCATCACCTTGGCGTCGATCTCGCCCTTGCTGTAGTTTTTCTTGCCCACCTGCAGCGGGAAGGCGGTGTTGTTGAAGACGTCCATGTGCGGCCAGATGGCATAACTCTGGAACACCATGCCAAAGCCGCGCCGGTTGGGCGGCACGAAGACATTGCGGCGCGCGCTGAAGACTGTCACGCCACCGACCGTGATCTCGCCCGCGTTCGGCCGCTCGAGC
>JANNGN010000218.1:0-6341 GCA_031403895.1 Rubrivivax sp.
AGATTCAGTGAAGGCCCAGCAAGCGGGCCACGTCGTTGAAGAGCGCCACTGACATCATCATCAGCAACACCACGATGCCACCGCGCTGCAGCCGGGCCAGCCACGCGTCGGAGACGGGGCGTCCGGTGACGCCTTCGAAAATGTAATACATCAGGTGACCACCATCGAGCATCGGCAGCGGCAGCAGGTTGAGCACACCCAGGCTCACGCTGACGAGCGCCAGGAAGCCGAGGTAGTAGGCCAGGCCTTGCTGCACCGACTGGCCGGCGTAGTCGGCAATCGTGATCGGGCCGCTCAGGTTCTTCAGCGATGCTTCACCAATCAGCATGCGGCCGATCATGCGCACCGTCAGCGACGACACCTCCCAGGTGCGCACCGCGCCCTGCGTGATGCCTTCGATGAAGCCGTGACGCACCGTCACCATCGCCGGCGGCTGGCCGACAAAGGCGTCGATGCGGCCGACGTCCTTGTCGCCGTCGCGCGCCACGCGCGGCGTGATGTCCAGCGGTATTGACCGGCCGGCGCGCTCGACGACCCACTGCTGAGGCACGCCCTGCCCTTCGCGCACGGCACCGCGGATGCGGTCGCGCAGCGTCTGCGCATCGACGA
This sequence comes from Rubrivivax sp., assembly GCA_031403895.1. Lineage (GTDB taxonomy): Bacteria > Pseudomonadota > Gammaproteobacteria > Burkholderiales > Burkholderiaceae_C > Rubrivivax. The sequence continues at coordinate 610 of JANNGN010000218.1, forward strand.
TGGCCGCGCCGTCCACAGACAGCACGCGGTCGCCCGCCAGGAGCCCGGCCTTCGCGGCCGGGCCAGCGGCTTTGACTTCACCGAGCAGCGGCTCGCTGAACACGGTGGCGAGGCCGACCTTCTTGACGAAGCCCGCATCGACATCGCGCGAATCGACGCCGGCAAGGTCCAGCGCCAGCGTGCGCATGCCGCGCCCATCGCGGTCGCTCAGCTGCAGCTTGACGTTGCGCTGCTGCAGCGCGGCCTGCGTGATCTGCCAGCGCAGGTCGGACATCGAGCGCACGTCAGCCCATTCGCCGCCATCGACCGACAGCGCTCGTGCCCAGTCGCCCGCCTTCAGGCCTGCACGATCAGCCACGCTGCCCGCAGACGGCGGCCCGAGCACGGCTTTGGGTTCGTCGATACCGATCCAGTGCGCGGCGGCGTACAGCAACACAGCCAGCAGCAGATTGGCCAGCGGCCCGGCCGCCACGATGGCCGCCCGGCTGAGCAGCGGCTTGCGGTTGAAGGCCTGCGACAGTTCGGTCGCTGCCACCGCGCCTTCACGTTCGTCGAGCATGCGCACGTAGCCGCCCAGCGGCAGCGCGCAGAGCACGAACTCGGTGCTGTTGGCGTCACGCTGGCGGCGCCACAACACGGGGCCGAAGCCCACCGAGAAGCGCAGCACCCGCACCCCGCAAGCCACCGCGACGCGGTAGTGGCCGTATTCGTGGATCACGATCAACACGCCGAGCGTGAGCAGAAAGGCCAGGATCGTGGTCATGCGCGCAATTCCTTCATGACCTGCTGCGCCATGCGGCGCGAGCGCTGATCGAGTTCGAGCAAATCGTCCAGCGTGTGGCTGGCTCCAAAACCGGTCTGGAGACGGTCCAGCGTGCGGGCGTTGACACTGTGAATCGCGGTGAAGGCAATGGTTCCCGCCAGGAAGGCGGCCACCGCTTCTTCGTTGGCGGCGTTCAAGATCGCGGTCGTGCCGGGCGCTGCGCGCAGTGCGTCCCAGGCCAGGTACAGGCCGGGGAACTTCGCGGGGTCGGGCGCGTGAAAAGTCAGCGCCTTCAACGCCATGAAGTCCAGCTGCGGCGCACCCGATTCGATGCGCTCGGGGTACGACAGACCGTAGGCGATCGGCACCTTCATGTCGGGCGTGCCCAGTTGCGCCAGCACCGAGCCGTCGCGGCACACCACCATTGAATGAATGATGCTCTGCGGGTGGATGACGACGCGGATGCGTTCGGGCGCCAGGTCGAAGAGCCAGCGCGCTTCGATGACTTCGAGCGCCTTGTTCATCATCGTCGCCGAATCGACCGAGATCTTGCGGCCCATGACCCAGTTCGGGTGCGCCACGGCCTGCTCGGGCGTGACGCCGTGCAGCGATTCATGCGAGCGTTCGCGGAACGGGCCGCCGCTGGCGGTGAGCACGATGTGGTCAACGCGCTGCGCCCACGCGCTGCGGTCTTCGGGCAGGCACTGGAAGATGGCGGAGTGCTCGCTGTCGATCGGCAGCAGCGTGGCGCCGCCTTCAGCCACAGCCTGCATGAAGAGGCCGCCACCGACGACCAGCGCTTCCTTGTTGGCCAGCAGCAGCCGCTTGCCGCTCCTGGCCGCAGCCATGCAGGCAGGCAGGCCGGCGGCGCCGACGATCGAGGCCATGACGCTATCGACTTCGCGCGCGGCAGCCAGTTCGATCAGTGCTGCAGCACCACAGCGCACTTCGGTGTCCAGTCCCTCGGCCGCCAGCAAGGCGCGCAGTTCGGTCGCACGGCCTGGCGTGGGCAGTACGGCCACGCGTGGCTTGAAGCGGCGGCACTGGTCCAGCAGCAGGTCCACACGTTGAAAAGCACTCAGCCCAACGACCTCGAACCGTTCAGGGTGGCGCGCCACGACATCGAGCGTGCTGCTGCCCACCGAACCGGTGGAGCCCAGGATCGCGAGGCGCTGGCGGGGCTGGCTCATCGCGGCACCAGCGTCATCAAAGCCATTGCGGCTGGCACCACCGGCAGCAGCGCGTCCACCCGGTCGAGCACGCCGCCATGGCCGGGCAACAGCTGGCTGCTGTCCTTGGCGCCCGCAGCGCGTTTGACGAGTGATTCGATGAGGTCGCCGACCACGCTCAAGCCACACAGCGCCAGCAGTGCGACCGTCATGCCGAGCAACCCGAAGGCTTGCCAGAGCCTTGCGTACAGGCTCGGCCCGTCAACATTGAAGCGGCCGTCGATCCAGATCCACAGCGCCGACAGCAACAGCACCCCCACCATGCCCGACCACACGCCTTCCCAGCTCTTGCCCGGGCTGATCGACAGCGCCAGCTTGCGCCGCCCGAGGGCGCGGCCGCCGAAATAGGCCGCCACATCGGCCATCCACACCAGGCACAACACCGAGAGCAGGAAGTTGATGCCGATGGCGCGCGCGTGCGCAATCGCCAGCCAGGCTGCCCACAGCATCACGAGCCCCAACACCCAACGCGCCGCGCGCGGCAACTGCGGCCAGGCTGCAGGTCCGCTGCGCAGTGCAATGGCACCAGCCACCACCCAAAGCGCCGCCACCAGCCACCACAGCGGCGCGGGCGCCTGGTCCTTCCAGCCGCCGAACAAAGCTGCGGCGCCCGCCACCGCCACCACAGCACCCATCGCCAGCGCCAGCTTGTCGCCGGCCTGATTCAGCCGCGCCCATTCCCATCCTGCTGCGGCTATCAACGCCAGCGTCAGCACCGCAAAGGGCCAGGCGCTGTTGAGCGTCAGCGCCCCGAGCAGCAAGGCCACGAGCACAAGCGCGGTGATGATGCGTTGCCGCAGCATGGGGTTCAGAGCCCTTCCGGCGCCACAGTGGGCGGCTGGATGCCGCCAAAGCGGCGATCGCGCTGTGCAAACGCGGTCAGCGCGGCGTCGATCTCAACTTCACCGAAGTCAGGCCACAGGCAGTCGGTGAAGAAGAGTTCGGAGTACGCGGCCTGCCAGAGCAGGAAGTTGCTCATGCGCATCTCGCCACCGGTGCGGATGAAGAGGTCGGGGTCGGGCGCGAAAGACAGCGCCATATGGTTCGAGAGCCAGGCTTCGTCCACGGCGTCGGGCTTCACGCCTTGTGCGATGGCGTCGCGGCAGGCCTGCACCACGTCCCAACGCCCGCCGTAATTGAAAGCCACCGCCAGCGTGATGCGCGTGTTGTGCTGCGTGATGTGTTCGGCGTGCTCCCAGGCGCGGCGCAACTTGTCGGACACGGCGGAACGGTCGCCGACGATGCGAATGCGCACGCCATCACCCGCCATCTTGCCCAGGTACTTGGACACCGCCACCAGCACCAGGCTCATCAGGCCAGATACCTCTTCGGTGGGGCGCTTCCAGTTCTCGGACGAGAATGCGAATACGGTCAGATACTGCACGCCGCGGTCGGCAAAAGTGTTGACGGCGCGCACCAGCGCGTCCACCCCCTGCTTGTGACCGAAGAAGCGCGGCATGTAGCGCTTGCGCGCCCAGCGGCCGTTGCCGTCCATCACCACAGCCACATGGCGCGGCACGCCGGCAACGCTGGCATCGGCATCGGCAGCCGCGTCGGCAGCTTGGCTCAAATCGGACATCAGGCTTGAGGCAGATGGGCGCGTGGGTGGATGGCGCCGGTCAGACCGCCATCACCTCGGCTTCCTTGCCTTGCACCAGGCGCTCGACCTCGGCGATGGTGCGGTCGGTCAGGCGCTGAACTTCGTCTTGCGCACGGCGCTCATCGTCCTCGCTTGCGTCCTTGTCCTTCAACAATTTCTTCAAGCTCTCGTTGGCTTCGCGGCGCACGCTGCGAATGGCGATCTTGGCTTCTTCGCCGGCGTGGCGCACGATCTTGCTCAGCTCTTTGCGGCGCTCTTCGGTCAGCGCCGGCATCGGCACGCGCAGCAGGTCGCCTTGCGCCGCCGGGTTCAGGCCCAGGTCGGACTCGCGGATAGCCTTCTCGATCTTGGCACCCATGCCCTTTTCCCAAGGCTGGACGCTGATCGTGCGCGCGTCCATCAGCGTCACGTTGGCGACCTGGCTGATCGGCACCATCGAGCCGTAGTAGTCCACCTGCACCTGGTCGAGCAGGCCCGGGTGGGCGCGGCCGGTGCGAATCTTGTGCAGCTCGTTCTTGAAGGCGTCAACGGACTTGGCCATCTTCTGGTCGGCGGTCTTCTTGATGTCGGGGATGGTCATGGCGGTCATGGCGCAAGGGGCTCCTGGATCGGCACTTCAGGTCATCACTTCAGGGCATGGCTTCAAACATGCACCAGGGTGCCCTCGTCTTCACCGCGCACCACGCGCAGCAGCGCGCCGGGCTTGAAGATGCTGAACACCTTGATGGGTAAATTCTGGTCGCGGCACAACGCGAAGGCCGTGGCGTCCATCACCTGCAGGTTCTTGGCGATGGCTTCGTCAAAGGTAATCGTGCTGTAGCGCGTCGCCTTCGGGTCCTTGTGGGGGTCAGCGCTGTACACACCGTCCACCTTGGTCGCCTTGAGCACGATCTGAACACCCATCTCGGCGCCGCGCAGTGCGGCCGCCGTGTCGGTGGTGAAGAAGGGGTTGCCGGTGCCGGCGGCGAAGACGACGACTTTGCCTTCCTCCAGGTACTGCAGCGCCTTGGGCCGCACATACGGTTCAACGACCTGTTCGATGCTGATGGCCGACATGACACGTGCCGTCATGCCTTCCTGGCGCATCGTGTCGGCCAGCGCCAGAGCGTTCATCACCGTGGCCAGCATGCCCATGTAGTCGGCGGTGGCGCGGTCCATGCCGACAGCACCACCCGCCACGCCGCGGAAGATGTTGCCGCCACCAATCACCACCGCCACTTCGCAGCCGAGCTGGGTCACGCCCTGCACCTCGCGCACCATGCGCACGATGGTCGAGCGGTTGATGCCATAGGCGTCGTCGCCCATCAGGGCCTCGCCCGACAACTTGAGCAGGATGCGCTTGTACGCCGGCATCAAATCAACTCCGAAGACAAAGGCTGCAGTGTAAGGGGGTGAGCTTGGGTCACCCCCCGGCCGAAGATCGGCTTTACCCGTCCTGCTGCCCCTTGGCAGCAGCCACTTGCGCAGCCACTTCGGCTGCGAAGTCGTCAACCTTCTTCTCGATGCCCTCACCCACCACGTAGAGCGTGAAGCCGGCAACCTTTGTCGCCTTTTCCTTCAGCATCTGCTCGACGGTTTGTTTGTCGTTCTTGACGAAGGTCTGGTTCAGCAGCGAGACCTCTTTCAGGAATTTCTGCACCGAGCCTTCGACCCGCCTGGTCACGATCTCAGGCGACTGAGCGGCCTTGCCGGCAGCCACTGCGGCGGCAGAGTCTTCGGCCGCTTTTTCGGCAGCGACACGGCGCTCAACCTCAATCAAGTTGGCTGGCACGTCGGCGGTTGACAGCGCCTTCGGCTTCATCGCAGCGACGTGCATTGCCACGTCCTTGGCAGCGACTTCGTCACCGGTGAATTCAACCAGCACGCCGATGCGCGTGCCGTGCAGATAACTGGCCAGTTGGCCGCCGCCGGCGTAGCGCTTGAAGCGGCGGATCGACATGTTCTCGCCGATCTTGCCGACCAGGCCCTTGCGCACGTCTTCGAGCGTGGGGCCGAAGCCGTCCTGTGCGTAGGCCAGCGCCGACAGCGCGGCCACATCGGCCGGGTTGTGTGCATTGACAAGCGTCGCGCAAGCCTTGCAGAAGGCCAGGAAGGCGTCGTTCTTGGTGACGAAGTCGGTCTCGCAGTTCACTTCCACCAG
>JANNGN010000219.1:0-4765 GCA_031403895.1 Rubrivivax sp.
TCGCGGGTGGTGAGTCGCTGATGGTGAGTCGCGGGTGGGCGCCTGTGCAGGCACCCGCCGATCGGGCTTGCTGGCCGGCTGGCATTATGCATAATTATGAATTCAAAAACATTCTGCACGCTGACAGAAAACGTCCCTTGGCCACTGACACTGCCCACAAGCCTCTGGCCCGCCGCGCCCTTTACCAGGACGTGGCCGAGCGCCTGCGCCAGCAGATTTTTGCGCGTGAGCTGGAGCCCGGCAGCTGGATCGACGAGATGAAGCTGTCCGGCGAATACGGCATCAGCCGCACGCCGCTGCGCGAGGCGCTGAAGGTGCTGGCCGCCGAAGGCCTGGTGACGATGAAACTGCGCCGCGGCGCCTACGTCACCGAGATGTCGAAGGACGACGTGGCGCAGGTCTATCACCTGCTGGCGCTGCTGGAAAGCGACGCCGCCGCCCACGTGGCCGCACACGCCACCGCCGCACAACGTGCCGAACTGGCGGGGCTGCACACGCAGCTTGAAAAGCAGGCCCGCCACCGCGACAGCTTCTTCGCAGTCAACGAGCAATTCCACATGGCGATGTTGCAGATGGTGGGCAACCGCTGGGCGCTGCAGATGGTGGCCGACCTGCGCAAGGTGATGAAGCTCAATCGCCACCATTCGCTGTTCAAGCGCGGCCGTCTGGCCGAGTCGCTGGCCGAGCACCGCGGGTTGATGGCGGCCATCGAAGCGCGCGACGCGGCGGGTGCATCGCAGCTGATGCGCGAGCACTTTGCCAGCGGACTTGAAGCTGCTGCCTGAGCGGTGCCGGCCAGCCTGCTGCGCAACAGCCGCTTCTTGGCCGGCGCGACAAGTTTCGGGGTCGCCGGTCAGGGCCAGATCAGTTCGGCCAGTGCCTCGAAACTGGGCGCTTGCTGCCAATCCGGCATGGCAATCTGCGCACCCAGGTTGCTGTAGCGGTGCAACAGCAGCAGCCGCAACAGGGCCAGGCGCTGCGCGGAATCGAGCACGACGCCATAGCCGTCGAGAAAGGCGCGGCAACGGTCGGCGTAGCCGGCGGCCAGAAAGGCCAGCGGCCCCAGCCAGTCGTATTCGCGCGGGCCGACCAGGCCGTCGCCAAAGTCGAACATGCCGCACAGGCGCCCGTGGCTGGCCAGCAGGTTCATCGGCGTGTATTCGCCAGTCAGGATGACGCTCGGGCCGCTGGGCAATTCACCCTGCACGAAGGCGTGCAGTTGCTGCAGCAGGTGCAGCGGCAGGCCGGTGCGCTGCTGGCGGCCGTGGCAGCGTGCGCGCTGCGCGGCCAGGAAGTCGGCCCACACCGGCGCATGGCGCGCCATGTCCCCGACAGGCAAAGCGTGTACCTCGGCCGCCAGCGCGCCCAGTGTGGACAGCAGCTTGCACTTGGCGGGCTCGTCCAGCGCCGGCCAGACGGCAGTCAGCGCTGCGCCCGCCAACTGCGACATCAGCAACCAGGGCCAGCCGTCGCGCTCGCCGGTCTTTAGCAGCACCGGCGTGGGCACTTGCAACTGCCCGCCCAGCCGCGCCAGCAGGGCGCATTCGAATTCAAAGTGGTCACGCAAAAAGGGCGGGTACAGCTTCAGTGCCAGCGTGCTGCCCAGCAGCGCCACCAGCACCGTGCCGGCTTTCATCTGCACGACAGGTTCCGTCGAGAGCGCTGCGGCCAGCGACTCGATCACGCCGCGCCAGGCGGGCAGGTCGTCATGCAGCGCGTCGAAGTCGGCGACGCTGATGGCAGGCGCCAAGGTGGGTACGGTCATGGTCGCGCAGCATAAGTGCCGCAGGCCTGGGGCACCCATGAGGACACCGCAACCACGACACAACCCTGGACGCGATGCGCAGATGTGCGGGCGCGTAGCATGGTCATGATGAGCCTGAACCTTCCAACCGACCCTGCGCCTGCGCCCACGCTCGCATCGGCGTCCAGCCTGCTGTCGCGTTCCTTGCTGTGGGCGTTCACGCTCGCACTGTGTGCCTGCACCAGCGTGACACCACCCGGCCCAGCAGGGTCGGCCGCATCGCGCGCGCCCCAGACCGCTGCCGACCAGCGCGCTGCGGCCCCGGCTGCGCTGGGCGTGGAACGGCAATGGCTGCAGTCCTGGTTCAAGGACACGCCGGTGCGCATTGCCCAGCGCAGCGACGGTGCGGTGACGGTGGATGTGCCGGTGGCGTTTTGCTTCGACGCCGGGCGCAGCAGCGTCAAGCCAGCGCTCGCCGCCGTGCTGGACAAGGTGGCCGAAAGCATGCGCCGCGTGCCGACGATGCGGCTGCCATTGCTGGCCGCACCCGAGAGTGCAACAGGCACCGCGCCGCTGGCCATGCAGCGTGCGCTGCAGATGCAAAAGCACTTGCTGAACCGCGGTGTGGCTGCGACGCGGCTGGGCCCGCCATCGGCCAGCACCGAAGCGGCCGTGCAGCTGCGACTGGAAGCTGCGTCACCTGCCTGAGCGGCTTGACTTCGCGGCCGCTTTCCGCGGCGCTTTCCGCAGCATTCTCGGCGGCCTGGCAAACACACAAAGCGTTGCGCCTGTTCACAGTATGCGGGTCGCACTCGACCCTAGGATGCCCTGTGCTCGCTGGCTTGTTGCCGCGAGCCACCACAGCTTGTTGCGCGCATCCTGGCGCTGCTTGCACAGCCCACCGCCGCTGCGGTTGCAGCACCCGTTCTTCCGGAGCCCTGATGTCTTTTGTGATGATTGCTGCAGGCTCGACCCACGGCTCGCGCATGCGCACACTGTCGCTGCGCCGATTGCTGCTGGGGGCCGCTGTGGCCGCGTGCAGCCTGCTGCTGGCGGGCGCAGGCCTGGGCTATTGGGTGTCCCAGCCCAAGGCAACGGCCGACACGGCAGCGCAGCCTGTGACAGGCGTCTCGCAATCCGCCACGCACCCAGCCTCGCCCTTCGCCATCGAACAGCTGGGCGCGTTGTCCGGGCGACTGTTCAAACTCGAGAGCCAAGCCGGCCGCTTGAGCGAACGCCTGGGCACGTCGAAGAGTCCGGCAACCCAGCCCGTGCCGGTGACAGGTGCAACGAAATCAGACCGTGGCGGCCCCATGCTGCCGCCGCGTGCCGAGCAAAACGCGCACGACGAACTGGGCTTGCTGGAAGCGCGCCTGGCCGGCCTGGAAGCGCAGATTGAAAGCGCGTCCGACGCCGCCACGCTGCACAACGTGGCGCTGCTGCGCCTGCCGACGCGCCTGCCCATCGAGGGCGCGGAACTGGTGTCCGCTTTCGGCAACCGGGACGACCCGCTCACTGGCCGGCGCGCATTCCATGGCGGCCTGGACTTTGCGGCCGGCGCGGGCACGGCAATCCGCGCCGCAGCAGGCGGCAGGGTCACGCTGGCGGGATTCAAGGCCGACTTCGGCTGGACGGTGGAGGTCGAGCACGGCAACGGCCTCAGCACACGCTATGCCCATGCGTCGCTACTGTTCGTGAAGGTGGGCGACCTTGTGATGCCTGGCGAGCGCATCGCGGCGGTCGGCTCCAGCGGCCGCTCGACCGGGCCGCACCTGCACTTTGAAGTGCTGCGCCATGGCCAGTCAGCCGACCCGCGCCGCTACCTGGCCGGCCTTTGAGCGCGCTGGCAGCATGACGCTGCGAATCGGCCGCACGCTGCCGGCGAACCTGGCGCGCGTCCAGCTTGAACTGATGCCACGCCCTTCGCGCCACGCCTGGGTCGGCCGCCTGATGGTGCTGATCGTCGCCGCGCTGGCCGGCGCTGCGGCCCAGCAGGGGCTCGCACGCCTGCAAGCCCAGCCGCCGCTGCTCGTGGCCGCGCTGCAAGGCGTGCAGGGCCTTGAACAAAGCCTGGAGCGCACGCGCCTGCAGCTGCGCGTGGCCGAAGCGCGCAGCCTGGAACTGGAACGCCAGGTTGACCTGCTGAATCAACGGCTGCATGCCAGCCAGGAAGAAGTCACCTTCTTCCGCAAGGCCGTCAACGGCAAGCGTTAGGAGTCCACCGACGATGTTTGGCAAGCGAGGCCCGGCTATCCGGGGCCACAAGCTGAGCAGCCTGATTGCCCAGGACGTGCAGATCACCGGCGACCTTTACTTCGCCAGCGGCATCCGCATCGACGGCCGCGTTACCGGCAACCTGATCGGGCAGGCCGTGCAGGGCCAGCCACTGGCGCTCTTGGTGCTGTCCGAGAAAGGTCGCATCGAAGGCACGGTGAGCTGCGGCGACGCGGTGATCAATGGCACCGTGGTCGGCGACATGGACATCGAACACTGCCTGCACTTGCAGTCGAATTCGCGCGTCAGCGGGTCGATCCGCTACCGCCACCTGCAAATGGACATCGGCGCGTCGGTGCGCGGGCAGCTCTTCAAGGTTGACGAAGAGGCGCCGACCGTCGATTCGACACAGCCGGTTCAGCCCGTGACCAGCCGGGCGCCGGAAGCGGCCTTCAGCGCACCGTGATCGGTTGCACCTGGCGCGCCTGCGAACCCACGTAGAGCTGCCGCGGGCGGCCGATCTTGTATTCGGGGTCGCCGATCATTTCGTTGAGCTGCGCGATCCAGCCCACCGTGCGTGCGAGTGCGAAGATGGCCGTGAACAGGCTCACCGGAATGCCAAGTGCGCGCTGCACGATGCCGCTGTAGAAATCGACGTTCGGGTAGAGCTTGCGCGACACGAAGTAGTCGTCTTCGAGCGCGATCTTCTCCAGCGCCATCGCCAGCTTGAACAGCGGGTCGTCGTGCAAGCCGGTGGCGGTCAGCACCTCGTGGCAGGTTTCGCGCATCAGCTTGGCGCGCGGGTCG
>JANNGN010000220.1:0-12414 GCA_031403895.1 Rubrivivax sp.
CCGTCGAATTCGATCCGGTCCGCCGTGCCTTCGACGCTCTCGTCAACGCCATCACGGCGCTGGCGCCAGCTTGCGGGCTTGGCCGCCGAACCCAGCGCGCTGGCGGCGCGGTAGCCGTCGGGCAAGGTGCGCATCTCCAGCCGCTCGGCGCGCAGGATCATGGTGCCTTGCGAGATAACGACATTGCCGGTGTACACCAGCACTTGGCGCTGCAAGTCGAGCACACCATCGCGGTCGGCCTCCACCACCATCGGCTTGCTGCGGTCGGCCTTTTCAGCCCGGCTGGGCAGGGCTACGCCCAGACAGAAAGTGGCCAACAGCAGGACCAGGAGCGACAAACGGGGGGTACGAGACATTCAGCGGCATGAAAGTTGCAGGGCAGTATAGCCACTACGGTCAAGCCGCCTATCGGCACAAGCGTGAAATCAAGCCGGGCGGTCGAATCCGCCGACGCGGCCAGCGGGCCGGTGGCCCGGCCGGCTGTCGCGCTTCAGGCCTTGGTGCGGGAGAGCTGGATCAGGAAGTCCGCCACCGCCACCGCACGCTCGTGGCTGCCCGCCAGCGTGGCTGAAGTGTAGAAGCGGCCATTGATGCCAATCGCCGGCACACCGTCGATCTTGTAGGCATCTGCCAGCTGTTTGGCGCGGTTGGCCTTGGTGCTGACGCTGAAGGATTTCATGGCCTCAGCGAGCTTGGCACCATCGGCGCCGTTTGCATTGGCGAGGGCGATGATTTCGGACTCGCTGCTCATGCGCTTGTTCTGCTGGTGGATGGCGTTGAAGACCTTGCGGTGCAGCGCGGCGAACTGCCCTGTTTCTTCCAGCGCGTAGAACAACTTCTGATGAAACTGGTGCGGCGCCATGAAGCCCACCGGCACCTGCCGAAAGCTCACGTCGGCAGGCAGCTTCTTGACCCAGGTTTCGAGCGTGGGCTCGAAGGCGTAGCAGTGCGGACAGCCGTACCAGAAGAACTCCACGACCTCGATCTTCTTGTCGGGGCTGGGCAGGTTCACTGCGGCTGGCGTTGACAGCTTGACGTAGTGCGTCCCCTCCTTGGGCGCGCCTTGGGCGTGCGCCAGGCCGGCCATCGCAAGGCCGAGGCCGGCGCCAGCAAGTTGAAGAGAGAAGTCGCGCCGTTGCATGGGAATCCTTTCGGTGGATAAAAAGTGTCGGGAGTGGAGTGCCTTGCAGCCTTCAAGTTCCGCCGCGGCCGATCATGGCTTTTCAACGCGCACGATTTGCGCTTCGATGCCTTGCTCTTGCAGCCTGAGCTGCAGCGTGTCGGCCTCGGCCCGCGCCGGGTAAGGGCCCATGCGCACACGGAAGACGGTGCGCCCGGCTTGTTCGCGCTCGGTGATCCTGGCGCCCTGGCCGATGATCGCCAGCCTGGCCCTTTGCTGTTCGGCGTCTTCATTGCGCGTGAAGGCCCCGGCCTGCACGAAATAGACAAACGGTTCAGCCGCTGGTGTGGTGGACCGAGCCACCGGCGTCGGCGCCGACGATTCGCCGGCCAGGATGGCGGCTGGATCTTTGGCGGGCGGTTTCACGACCACCGGGGTCTTGGCAGCGGCGCCAAGCGGCGGCACGGGCAACGCTGCCGCCGCCGCCGATGCGGCCGCCTCGGCGGCCATCGCGGCCATCGCGGCATTGGCCGCCACGGCAGCGCTGGCGGCCCGTCCAGCGGCCTTGCCAGCGAGCGCGGCATTGGGGTCCCAGTTGCGGTTGCGATCGGATTCGGCCTGGTCCTGCTCGGCCGTGCGCTGTGGCACCTTGTTGACAAAGGGCATCGGCGCCTTGGTGATGTACAGCGCTACACCCAGGGCCAGCGCCAGGCCCACCAGCAGACCGGCGACCTGGCCCATCGCAAAACCGCCGCGCTGTAATTTGACGGGCGCAGTTTTGAGTTCTGTCAGGGGTGCGGTCATGGGTTCACCTCGGCGACAGCCGTCGCCTCACGGTTCATGGATTCGGGTGCCGACACGCCGAGCAGAGCCAGGCCATTGCGCAGCACCTGCGCCGTGGCTGTCAGCAGGGCGATGCGGGCAGCGGCCAGCTCAGCATCGCTGACCAGAAAACGCTCGTTGCCGTAATAGGTGTGGAAAGTGGCTGCCAGTTCGCGCAGGTAGAAGGCGACGTCGTGCGGGGCCAATTCGACGGCGGCGCGGGCCAGCATCTCGGGGTAGTCGGCCAACTTCAGCATCAGGGTGGCCTCGCTGGGCGCCAGCAGCCGTGAAAGGTTGGTCGCCGCAGCGCCCAGCCCGCCCGCGTGCGCCGCCTCATATTGCCGAATCACCGAACAGATGCGCGCATGCGCGTACTGCACATAGAACACCGGGTTTTCGTCGTTGGCCTTCAGCGCCAGGTCCACATCGAAGGTGAATTCGGTGTCGGCCTTGCGGCTGATGAGGAAGAAGCGCACCGCGTCGCGGCTGGTCCAGTCGATGAGGTCGCGCACCGACACCGAAGTGCCGGCCCGCTTGGACATCTTGACCTCCTGGCCGTCCTTCATGACCGCGATCATCTTGTACAGCACGTAGTCCGGATAGCCGGCCGGGATGCCAAGCCCGACCGCCTGCAGCCCGGCGCGCACCCGCGCCACCGTGCCGTGGTGGTCGGTGCCCTGCACGTTGATGACCTGGGTGTAGCCGCGTTCGAACTTGGCGATGTGATAGGCCACGTCGGGCACGAAGTAGGTGTAGCTGCCGTCCTGCTTGCGCATGACGCGGTCCTTGTCGTCGCCGTAGTCGGTGGTGCGCAGCCAGAGCGCGCCGCCCTCTTCAAAGGTCTTGCCGGCGGCCACCAGGCGCTGCACGGTGTCGGCCACGCGCCCGCTGCTGTACAGGCTGCTTTCCAGGAAGTAATGGTCGAAGTACACGCCAAAGGCCTGCAGGTCCAGGTCCTGTTCGTGGCGCAGGAAGGCCACCGCGAACAGGGTCATGCCCTTCAGATCATCGACATCCCCGCTGGCCGTGTATCCGCGGTCGTCGGCCTGCACGGTCTTGCGGGCGGCGAAGTCGGCCGCGATGTCGGCGATGTACTCGCCGTTGTAGGCCTGCTCGGGCCAGCCTGCGTCACCGGGCTTGAAGCCCTGCAGGCGCCGTTGCACCGACACGCCCAGGTTGTTGATCTGCACGCCGGCGTCGTTGTAATAAAACTCGCGCAGCACCTCGGCACCCTGGCTTTGCAGCAGGTTGCAGATGCAGTCGCCGAGCGCGGCGTTGCGGCCGTGGCCCACGTGCAGCGGCCCGGTCGGGTTGGCGGAGACAAACTCCACCATCACCTTCTGGCCGCTGGGCGGCTGGCGGCCAAACCCGGTTTTCGCGGCCAGCACTTCGGCCACCACCGCTTGCCTGGCCGCCGGTGTCAGGCGCAGGTTGATGAAACCCGGGCCAGCGATCTCCAGCGCCTGCACCCAGCGCTGCACGGCAGCCTGGCCTTGCAGCAGCAGCACCAGCCGCTCGGCCAGTTCACGCGGGTTCTTCTTCAGCGGCCGCGCCAGTTGCATGGCGCTGGTGATGGCGAGGTCGCCATGGCTGGCCTGCTTGGGCGACTCGAAGGTGGCGGCCGGCGCTGCCGCTCCTGGCGCGCCCAGCTCTTGTGCCAGTTGCGCCAGCGCCACCTGCAGCGCCTGCCGCAACTCCTGCTTTGCTTGGATCATCGAGCTGATTCTACTTTTGCACCCCGGCCGGGGCGGCAGCCCAGCCCTGGCCCCGGCCGATAAGCGCGCCGTTTGCGCGCTTGTTCGGGCCTTCACTGCGGGGCTTCGCAGGCGACGATGACACGGCTCTCCTTCGCCCCATGTCGCCTTCGAAAATCACCCCTCCTGACGTCGCCCTGACCGGCCTGGCGCTGCCATCGCGCATCGGCAAGTACCTCATCAAGTCCAAGATCGGTGAAGGCGCGACGAGCGAAGTCTTTCTCGCACACGACCCGTTCCGCGGCCAGGACGTGGCCATCAAGCGCGTGCGCGCCGGCTTCCTGGCCGACACCCGGGACGCCCACTTCCAGCAGCGTTTCTTCGCCGCCGAAGCGGCGCTCGTGTGGCGCCTGCAACACCCGAACGTGGTGCAGATCCTGGACGCAGTGGCCGACACCGAAGCGCCTTATCTGGTGATGGAGTACGTGGCCGGCGTCACGCTGCGCCGCTACTGCCGCGCCGACAAGCTGCTGCCACTGACGCAGATCATCGAAGTCGGCTTCAAGTGCGCGATGGCACTGGGCTACTGCTTTCGCCAGGGCCTGATCCACCGCGACGTGAAACCGGCCAACCTGCTGGTCACGCTGCAAGGCGACCAGATCGGCGAGGTCAAGGTCACCGACTTCGGCAGCGTCTTCAACCTGGGCGCCGACCAGACGCAGGTCTATCGCGTGGGCAGCCTGGCCTACATGTCGCCCGAGCAGCTTGACGGCGACACGCTCGACTGCCGCGCCGACATCTATTCGCTGGCCGCCGTGCTGTACCACCTGATTGCCGGGCGCCCGCCTTTTGACGCGGTGCAGCAACAAGCCATCATGCACCAGATCTACCACGGCACCGCGCCGCCGCTGGCCACGCTGCGCGAGGGTGTGCCCGAGGCGCTGCAGTCGCTGATCGAACGCAGCCTGGCCAAGGACCGCGACCTGCGCCCGGCCGACTGGGAGGAGTTCTCGCAGACGCTGTCGCGCTTGAGCGCGCAGACGCCGCACCTGCGCGGGCCGCTGCAGGAGGTGCTGGACTCCGAGCGATTCACGCTGCTGCGCTCGCTCGAATTCTTTGCCGACTTCGGTGACGTGGAATTGTGGGAAGTGGTGCACCGGGCGGCCTGGCACCGCCATTCATTCGGCCACGCGCTGTACCGCAAGGGCGAAGAGGGCAACAGTTTTCACATCGTCACGCTGGGCCGGGTCGAGGTCTATCGCGACGGCCGTGCAGTGGCTTCGCTGGGCGCTGGCAGTTCGGTGGGCGAAATGGCGTACCTGGCGCCCAACCCGGCGCTGCGTGTGCATACGGTGGACATCCTGGTGTCGCAGCCTGCGACCACGGTGTCGTTCACGCCCGACAGCCTGGAGCGCCTGTCGCTGTCCACGCGCTACCTCTTCGACAAGGCCTTCATCCGCGTGCTGGTGGCGCGGCTGCATGCGGCGCAAGAGGCAGCGGCCCGCCGCACAGCCTAAGCGGTTGGGCGCCGCGGGCTGCGGTCATCGCCAGCAAACCCCCGTGCGTTTAGCGGTAGCCGCTCGTCACCAGGTCTGATGCAATCGACAGCGGCGCATCCCCCCACTGTCGATACAACCCCCTGAGGAGCCAGTCCCCATGAAAAAATCGCTGATCTCGATCGCCTTCGCTTTCGCGTCACTCGGCCTGTTTGCAGGCCACACCTTTGCCGCCAACGCTGACTGCGAAGCCAAGGCAGGCGAAAAGAAGCTCTCTGGCGCCGCCAAGTCCAGCTTCGTCAAGAAATGCGAGAAAGACGCAGGCGCCGCGCCCGCCGCTGCCGCCAACCCGGCGTGCGAGAAGTCTGCCGCCGACAAGAAGCTCGCGGGTGCCGCCAAGACCAGCCACATCAAGAAGTGCATGGCTGACGCTGGCGCGAAGAAGTAAGCCGGTCAGTCAAGCGGCTCGGCCGCCAGCAACAGCAAGGGGCGCCCAGGCGTCCCTTTTTCATGCCTTGCGGCCTCTGGCTAGAGCGACCCCGCGCCCAGCCAGTACTTCGGGTCGCCGTAGCTGTGCTTGACGAAGTCGATCCACAGCCGCACGCGCAGCGGCAGGTGCTTGGCGTGCGGGAAGACGGCGTAGATGCCGTTGGGCGGCGCCGCGAAATCTTCCAGCACCACCTGCAGGCGGCCCGCCGTGACTTCGTCCTGCACTTCCCAGGTGCTGCGCCAGGCCAGGCCCAGCCCATCCAGGCACCAGTCGTGCAGCACCTGGCCGTCGCTACAGTCCAGCCGGCCTGCGGGGCGCAGGTGGATCGGTTCGCCGTCGATCCGGAAAGCCCAGCCACGCGTCTGGCTGGCGTCTGAACTGAGCGTCAGGCACTGGTGGCGCATCAGGTCGGCCGGCGTGGCCGGCGTGCCGGCGCGCTGCAGGTAGGCGGGTGACGCCACGCACAGGCGCCGGTTGTCGGCCAGGCGCGTGCTGACCAGGCTGCTGTCGGGCAGGTCGCCCACGCGCACAGCGCAGTCGAAACCTTCGTTGACGATGTCAACCACACGGTCGCTCAGGTTCAGCGACAGGCTCACGTCCGGGTGCTGTGCCAGGAAGGCCGGCACCAGCGGCGCCACATGGCGGCGCCCAAAGCCGGCCGGCGCGGTGATGCGCAAGTGCCCACTGGCCTTGACACCGCCTTCGCTGACGCTGGCTTCGGCATTCGCCAGGTCGGCCAGCAGGCGCTGGCAATCTTCAAGAAACGCGCTGCCTTCGTGGGTCAGCGTGATGCGCCTTGTGGTGCGCACCAGCAGCTTCACGCCGAGCCGTTCTTCCAGCGCGTCGATGCGCCGGCCTATCACCGCCGGCGCCACGCCTTCGGCGTGCGCGGCGGCCGTGAGGCTGCCCTTGGTGGCCACGGCGGCGAAAGACTCGATCTGCTTGAGCCGGTCCATGTCGGTCGATTATCCACACCGAGCGCACGAATCAATCGCATAACGCGCACTCAATGCTGCCGCCGGCATCGAATAGATTCACCAGATGAAAATCCGCGCTGTGCTTTTTGACGCCTACGGCACGCTGTTTGATGTCCACAGCGTGGCCTTGCTGGCCGAGCAGCTGTTTCCGGGCTCTGGCGAAAGGCTGTCCGTGCTGTGGCGCGACAAGCAGATCGAGTACACACGCCTGGTGTCGATGAGCGGTGCGCCAGGCCAGGCTGGCAGCCCCCACTACCGCCCGTTCTGGGACATCACGCGTGCAGCGCTGCGCTACACCGCGCTGCGGCTGAACCTGGAACTGCAACCCGCTGCCGAAGAGCGGCTGATGAACCAGTACCGCCACCTGAGCGCATTCGCCGAAAACCACGAGGTGTTGAGCGAGCTGAAGCGGCGCGGCGTCAGCACCGGCATCCTGAGCAATGGCGACCCCGAGATGCTGGCCGTTGCCGTCAAGAGCGCCGGTTTTGCCGACCTGCTGCAGCACGTGCTCAGCGTCCACGCGACACGGCGCTTCAAGACCGACCCTGCCGCCTATGCGGTCGGCACCACGGCGCTCAAGCTGCCGGCACGCGAAATCCTGTTCGTCAGCAGCAACGCCTGGGACGCCATCGGCGCGACCTGGTTCGGCTACACCACACTCTGGATCAACCGCACCGGCGCGCCGCCCGAACAGCTGGGCACCGACCCCACACACAGTGGGCGCAGCCTGCGCGATGTGCTGCATCACTTTCCTTCACCGACCTGAAACCGCAAAGAGCCGCCACCATGCGAACCACCCTCCACAGCCTGCACGTCGATAGCGCCCTGCACCGGTTCATCGATGATGAAGTGCTGCCCGGCACCGGCATCGCACCGGCCCGTTTCTGGGCCGGCTTCGACGCCATCGTGCGCGACCTCGCACCGCGCAACGCCGCACTGCTGGCCGAGCGCGACCGGCTGCAGACCGAGCTGGACGGCTGGCACCGCGCGCACCCGGGCCCGATCACCGATGGCCCGGCCTACCGCGCCTTCCTGCAGCGCATTGGCTACTTGCAGCCAGTGCCCTCGCGGGTGCAGGCCACCACCGCCAATGTCGATGCCGAGCTGGCCCTGCAAGCCGGGCCGCAGCTGGTGGTGCCGATCCTGAACGCGCGCTATGCACTGAACGCCGCCAACGCGCGCTGGGGTTCGCTCTACGACGCGCTCTACGGCACCGACGTGCTGGCTGAAGACGGCGGCGCTGAACGGGGCAAGGCCTACAACCCGGTGCGCGGCGCCAAGGTCATCGCCTACGCGCGCGGCTTCCTGGACCAGGCCGTGCCGCTGGCCGAAGGCAGCCATGTCGGCAGCGCCAACTACCGCATCGACGGCGGACGGCTGCTGGTGACGCGCGCTGACGGCCACGTCACGCCGCTGCGCGAACCCGCTGCGCTGGTGGGCTTCCAGGGCGACGCGGCGTCGCCACTGTCGGTGCTGCTCAAGCACCACGGTTTGCACATCGACATCCTTATCGACCGCACGGCGGCCATCGGCAAGGCCGACAGCGCGGGCGTGAGCGACGTGGTGCTGGAAGCGGCGCTGTCCACCATCCTCGACCTCGAAGATTCGGTGGCCGCAGTCGATGCGGCCGACAAGATCGTGGGCTACCGCAACTGGCTCGGCATCCTGAAAGGCACGCTGACCGAAGCGGTGAAGAAGGGCGAGCGCACGATCCAGCGCGGCTTGAACCCCGACCGCCGTTATCACGCCGCGCACGCCACCGATGGCGCTGCCGATGTGGTGTTGCACGGCCGCAGCCTCATGTTCCTGCGCAACGTGGGCCACCTGATGACGAACCCGGCCATCCTGTGGGCCGGCGAAAGAGAGATTCCCGAAGGCATCCTCGACGCCGTCGTCACCACCACCATTGCGCTGCACGACCTGCAACGCCATGGCCGCACATCCAACGAAAGCGGCATCGTCAACAGCCGCGCCGGCAGCGTCTATATCGTCAAGCCCAAGATGCACGGGCCCGCCGAAGTGGCCTTTGCGGCCGAGCTCTTCGGCCGTGTCGAACAGCTGCTGGGCCTGCCCGACAGCACCGTCAAGCTCGGCATCATGGACGAAGAGCGCCGCACCAGCGTCAACCTGAAGGCCTGCATCGCCGCCGCCGCCAGCCGCGTGGCCTTCATCAACACCGGCTTCCTGGACCGCACCGGCGACGAGATGCACAGCGCCATGCTCGCCGGAGCGATGCGCCGCAAGGGCGACATGAAAAGCAGCGAATGGATCGCCGCCTACGAGCGCAGCAACGTGCTCGTGGGCCTGGAGTGCGGCTTGCGCGGCAAGGCGCAGATCGGCAAGGGCATGTGGGCCATGCCTGACCTGATGGCGGCGATGATGGAGCAGAAGATCGCCCACCCGAAGGCCGGCGCCAACACCGCCTGGGTGCCGAGCCCCACTGCAGCCACGCTGCACGCGCTGCACTACCACCAGGTGGATGTGGCGGCGGCGCAGATCGAGCTTGAAAAACTGGATGCCGACAGCCAGCGCGAAGCCCTGCTCACGGGCCTGCTGACAGTGCCGGTGGTGGCTGAAGCGAAGTGGTCGGCAGAAGAGCGCCAGCAGGAACTGGACAACAACGTGCAGGGCATCCTGGGCTACGTCGTGCGCTGGATCGACCAGGGCGTGGGCTGCAGCAAGGTGCCCGACATCCACAACGTGGCGCTGATGGAAGACCGCGCCACGTTGCGCATCAGCAGCCAGCACATCGCCAACTGGATGCACCATGGCGTCATCACGGCTGCGCAGGTGAATGAGAGCTTCGAGCGCATGGCCGCAGTGGTGGACGGGCAGAACGTGGGCGATGCGCTGTACCGGCCCATGGCCGGCTCATGGGAAAAAGGCAGGGACACGAGCTATGCGTACCGGGCGGCGCTGGACCTCGTGTTTAAAGGCAAGGAACAGCCCAGCGGCTACACCGAGCCGCTGCTGCATGCCTGGCGCCTGAAGGTCAAGTCGCGTTAGGCCGGACGCCTTTGGCGCCGTCCTAACTCTGCGCGTTCGACCGGACACCTGCGGTGCCGGTCAACTTGCAGGTTTGGCACGCCACCTCAGCTCAAGTCGGCACTGGCCTGCCGGCCATGCGGTCGTGCTTGAGAAAGTACTTGCGCGCCAGCGCAATGAGCTGGTTTTCGCTCGGATGGTCCACCACCTCGTAGGCCACGATGCGCGCTGCCGTCTCGGCGCGGTGCTTCCTGGCGTAGTGCTCAAAGTCGGCCAACCCCGTGCGCGGGCCCACCGCCAACACTTCAGCGACGCCATCCAGCGCGTCGCAGACGTGGCCGAAGAATTCATGCCCCGTGCGCACAGCACTGCCGTGTTGCGGCGTGTAGTGGGTCTGCGCCTTGACGCTGCTGGCCTCCACGTGTTCAGCGTCGAACTGCAGCACCTGGGCGCTTTGGTGGTCGATCCAGACCACGGCGTGGAAGAGTGTCATGGGGGCGTCTTTCGTGGACGGGTTGCAGCATGTGGTGCGGGTGCGCGCCGGGTGCCGGCAGCCTCGTGCCTGGCCTCGCAGGCCACGCAGCGTTCGGCCCAGGGTTCGACCAGCAAGCGCTCGAAGGGGATCGCCTTGCCGCAGTCGGCACACGCGCCGTAGTGGCCTACGCGCAGCCGCACCAAAGCCTGGCTGACGGCGCCGAGTTGCTGCGTTTCCAGGTCCGACAAGGCCATATCGACCTCGCGCTCGCCGTCGCGCTGCGGCGCGTCGTCGCCGTCCTGCAGCAGCACCTCGCGGGCGTGCTCGGTGCGCGTCAGGCCACCGTGGTGGTCGGCCAGGCGGCTGTCGAGCGATCGCAATCGGGCCTGCAAGTTGGCTTCGAGCCGCTTGCGTTGGTCGGGGGTCAGTGCTGTCATCGGGTCTCTCCTTCGGGGCAGCCCATGGTGCATGCGGGCGCAGCACTTGGACTTGAGCCCGGTCAAACCCGGTCAAGACGGTTGCGCTGCCTACAATCCGCGCTCTCATGAACGAGCCCACCCTGCCTACCTCGTGCGATGTGCTGGTCATCGGTGCAGGCCCCGCTGGCAGCGCCTGCGCACAAACGCTGGCCAGCGCCGGGCTTTCGGTGCTGCTGGTGGACCAGCACGACTTTCCGCGTGACAAGGTCTGCGGCGACGCCCTCATCCCCGACAGCCACGCCGCGCTGCGCCGTCTGGGTGTCTATGACGAGATCGCCGCCCTCGCCCAACCGGTGCAGCATGTGCGCTGCGTCGGCCCGCGCGGCGGCATGGTGGACGTGCCGGGCTCGCTGTCGGTGCTGCCGCGCAAGGTGCTGGACCATGTGCTGGTGCGCTCGGCGCAGCGCGCGGGTGCGCGGCTGCTGACACCGCTGCGCTTTGAAGCCCCGCTGCTGGACGGTGAACAAGTCGTCGGGGCGCGCTTCAAGGCCACCGGGTTGCACCGGGACGCGGCGCAAGCGCACGAGATCAGCGCGCGCTGGGTTGTGCTGGCCACCGGCGCGGTGCCGCAGGCGCTCACCGCCGCCGGGCTGTGCGAACGCCACACGCCCAGTGGCGTGGCGCTGCGCGGCTACGTCAGGAACGACGCGCAAGTGCCGCACATCCGGCAGTTGCAGATCGTCTGGCACCCGCGTTTGCGCGGCGGCTACGGCTGGATCTTCCCGGCGCCGGGCGGTGTCTTCAACATCGGTGTCGGCATCACTGGCAGCCACATCCAGAGCGACGGCCAGCGCGGCGCGAAGGGCCGCATGCAAAACCTCAACCTGCGCACCCTGTTCGACGCCCTTTGCGAACTGCACCCACCGGCGCGCGACCTGATGGCCAGCGGCGTGCTGCAGGGCGACATCAAGGGCGCGCCGCTGCGCTGTTCGATGCTGGGTTCGCGCTGGTCGCGCCCAGGGCTGCTGGCCACCGGCGAGGCCGTCGGCAGCACCTACAACTTCACCGGCGAAGGCATCGGCAAGGCGATGGAAACCGGCATGCTGGCGGCCCATGCAATCCTGCAGGACCGCCGATCGCTCAACACGTCCAACACGTCCGACAGCGCGGTGCGCCAGCGTTACGAAGCCTCACTCACTGCCCTCAAACCGCGCTTCGACATGTACGAAACTGCGAGCCACGTGAACCACCGCCCGTGGCTGGCTGACCTGGTGATCTGGCGCGCACGCAAGAGCCCGCGCATCCTGCGCCGCATGGCCGGCATGCTGGAAGAAACGCAGAACCCGGGCCGGCTTCTTAGCTGGCGCGGGATGAGCAAATTGATGTTCGAATGAAAGCCCTGAAAGGCAAGTCCATGTCCAAACGCATGCAATCCCACAAGTCTCTCTGGCTCTCGCTGGCCGTTTCCGCGTGGCTTGCCTCGTGCGGCGGCGGCGGTGGCGACAGCGGCGGCCCGCCGCCCACGGTGTCGGCGTCCAGCGTCAGCAGCGCACGCTACAGCGACACCATGCTGATCACGCTAGTGGGCAGCAACCTGGACCAGCCCCTCACCTTCACGGGCGCGGGCTGCCGCAACTACGTGCGCAGCACCACGGCGCCCAATGTCAGCACGGCCACCGCCGCGTACTACACCTGCACGGTGTCGGGCGTGGGCAACCAAAGCGTCAGCGTCGCGGGCGGTGGCGTGACGGCGGCCACGCTGAACTTCACGATTGCGGTGCCGCAGGTGACCTTGCTCGTGACCAACGGTGCCGGCGTGGCCGGCACGCTGGTGCTCACCCTGGCACCCGACCGCGCACCGATCACGGTCGATAACTACCTGGCCTACGTCAAAAGCGGCTTCTACAACGGCACGGTCTTCCAGCGCAATGGCCGC
>JANNGN010000221.1:0-17789 GCA_031403895.1 Rubrivivax sp.
TGCACGGCGGCCAGAAAATCTTCCACCCGTTCGGCCTGCCACTTCACCGGCCGGCCCAGTTGCAAGGCAGCCCAGCCGAGCACGATGTCTTCGGGGTAGATGCCGGTCTTCATGCCGAAGCCGCCGCCCACGTCGCCCACCAGCACGCGCACGTTGTCCTTGGTGCAGCCGGGAATGATGTCGGCCAGCGAGTTGCGCACGCCGCTGGGCATCTGGCTGCTCATGCGCAGCGTTAGGCGGCCGGCGTCCAGATAGGCCAGCACGCTGCGCGGTTCCATCGTGACGGGCGCCAGGCGCTGGTTGACGAGGTCGAGCGCCACGCGGTGCGCGGCGCCAGCGAAAGCGGCGGCGGTGGCTGCGTCGTCGCCGTAGCGCGCTTCGGCGGCGATGTTGTCGGGCGCGCCGGGCCACACCACTGCCGCGCCGGCTGCGGTGGCGCGCTGCGCGTCGCTGACGGCGGGCAGGTCGTCGTAGTTGACCCGCACGGCATTGACGGCGGCCTTGGCGGCTGCGCGGCTCTCGGCCACGATGGCGACCACGGTTTCGCCGACGAAGCGCACGAACTCATGCGCCAGCGCCAACTTCGGGGGTGTGCTCATTGGCTGGCCACCGGGCCGATTGAAAATCGGCGCCACGGCAATGGGCTTGACCCCGGCCGCCACCAAGTCGGCCCCGGTGTAGGCCGCCAGCACGCCCGGCAGGGCCAGCGCGCCAGCAGTGTCGATGCCGACGATGCGCGCATGCGCGCGGTCCGAGCGCAGGAAGGCCAGCCAGGTCTGCCCCGGCAACGTCACGTCATCGGTGTAGAGGCCGTGGCCACGCACCAGCGCCGGGTCTTCCACGCGGCGCACCACCGCACCGCTGCCGAAGCGTTGTGTCTCCAGCGGCGCATTCATGCCGCACCCCCGGCCATCACCGCCGCCGCCTGTTTCACGGCGGCCACGATGTTGACGTAGCCGGTGCAGCGACACAGGTTGCCTTCCAGCGCCTCTTCGATCTGCACGTCGCTGGGCCGCGGGTTGTGCTGCAGCAGGCAGGTCGCACTCATCATCATGCCGGGCGTGCAGAAGCCGCACTGCAGGCCGTGGCAGGCGATGAAGGCTTCCTGCACCGGGTGCAGCGTGCCGTCTGCCTTGCCGTGCAATGACGCCAGGCCTTCGACCGTGGTCACCGCGCGGCCCTGCACCTGCAACGCCAGCATGCTGCACGCTTTGACGGATTCGCCGTCCAGCAGCACGGTGCAGCAGCCGCACTGCGCGGTGTCGCAGCCCTGGTGGGTGCCGGTCAGCGCCAGCGGGCCACGTAGCAGGTCAACGAGCAGGGTCTGGTTGTCAGCGGGCAGGCTGGTGGCCTTGCCATTGAGGGTGAAGTTCAAGGTGGGCATGGGGGCTTTTCTGAAAGTCTAGAAGGCGCAGCTGCGAAAGCCGCAGAACGAAGTATCGCTGTCGATGCGCGCGAAGCGGCGCGCTTTGGGGTGACGCCAGCGCGCACGGGTGGCGAATGATCCACCACGCAGCACGCCGAGAGCTGGCGTGGGGGCAATCGATGCAGGGTCGATAGCGCCCGGCGCCGGTGCCTCCGCGCCGGGCCACAGCCGCGCGCTGCCGGCCACCCATTCGAAGACATCGCCCCACACGAAGCCGCGGCTGGCCGCCGTGCTGGCGGCGATTTCCCACTCGGGTTCAGTCGGCAGGCGGCGGCCGGCCCACTGGCACCAGGCCTGCGCTTCGAGGCGCGTGAGGTGCATCACCGGCTGGCCCGCAGGTGCGCGCTGCAAGCCGCTGCTTTTGTCACTGCCTTGGCGGCGCTGCACCAGCACGCCGCCGCGTAGCTGCTCGACAAATGCCGGCGCGCGCCGACCCGAGGCCTGCAGCCAGGCCCAGCCGGCCTGGCCCCACAGTTCCGGCCGGTCATAGCCGCCGTCGTCGGCAAATTCGACAAACTGCGCCCAGTTCACCGGCTGCGAGTCGATCTCGAATTCCGGCGTGCGGACTTCATGCGCCCAGCGCTCCAGCGCCGGCACCAGGCCGCCGCGCGTTGAGCCCAGCTGCCAGCGCTGCGCCGGCATCCACAGCGCGTCGCGTGCCACGCGCGCAGGCGGCATGCCGCTGCGCAGGCTTTCGTCCAGTGCTTCGCACAGGCGGTCTTCGTGCAGCAGGCTCTGGCGGTAGAAGTGCAGTGTGTCGTCGGTCTCGGGCGTGCTGGCCAGCAGGTCGAGCGTGATGTCGAGTGTCTGCGCCAGGTAGGTGCGCAGCTGCGCGGACGAAGGCGGCTCGCCTGCTGCGGACAGCCAGGCCAGGGTTGCCGGCTCGACCCCTGCCAGCCGCACGCTGGTGGCGTCGCAGCCTTCGCCGCGGCCGCGCTGCACATGGCAGGTGATCCACTGTTCCTGGTAGTGGCCGGCGCGAGCCGCCAGACGCAGCGCGGGCGGCGATTCATCCTGCGCCAGGCGCTGCAGCAGGTGGTTGCGCGCGTCGATGAGCAGCAGCGACAGCAGATCGCGCCCAGCTTGCCGCGCCGCCAGCGGGTCGTCGATCTGCAGTGGCTGTGCGGTGGTGCTCAACGGCCGCTCACTGCCCCACCAGCCCATTGCGGATGGCGTACAGAGTGCGCCATCCGCCATCGCCGCTGGCCTTGCCCGCCGGCCAGCACAGACTTTGTGGGAGTGACCTGACCATCTATCGGCGCATTCGAATGAGGATTCGCCTCAACGACCCGTGGGCCATCAAGCACCAAGTGCGCCGTGTTCAGGAGACTCCAGCCATGCGACGGCAATCGACCGAATGCGCGCCGCCCACTCACCGACCACCTCACGGTCCGAACCGCTGAATTTTGCGAGATGTCGTTTGCTGATGTGCGGGTTGTTCAGGGTCGCGCCGCGCTCTGCGATGTAACGCGCACGAATGCGAAGCACTTCCAACATGGCTG
Source organism: Rubrivivax sp. (assembly GCA_031403895.1). Taxonomy (GTDB): domain Bacteria; phylum Pseudomonadota; class Gammaproteobacteria; order Burkholderiales; family Burkholderiaceae_C; genus Rubrivivax. The sequence continues at coordinate 2,929 of JANNGN010000221.1, forward strand.
CTGGCGAAAACGACCGGCCGTGAGCGTCGTCTGCAATGTCGGCCGCCGACGCGTAGCTTTGTGTGCTCCATTGCTGGCGGAGTACGGCTCTTGCGTCTTCCATCGAGTAGTGTGCCCGCTGTCCGCATACCGCCCACAGATCATCCAGCTGCAGCTTTGCACAGGCACGCTGCGCAATTCGGTGGTCAATCGCGACCTTCGCTTCTATCGAATCGATCCAGGGCGACATATCAGCTGGCGTCAGGCAAAAGCACCGCTGCAACTCGGGGCGTCGCGCTTCCCGGGTGTAGAAACCAATGACGAACAGCTTGCGACGCCACTTTTCGATGTGCTCCATGCCGACATCACGGGCTGTCGAAACAGTGTTCCCCGTGGTGGACTTCACTTCGACTTCAATGGTGCGCTGTTCACCGCCAATCTGCAATCGCAGCAGCGCATCCACGCCTGCACGTTGATGCGCTGGGTCCCAGTCGAGATTGAAGAGCCGCACCAGTTCACGCTCACGCTCATCGTCCTGGACTGTCAATCGAGTGCTCCCAATGCGCGGGCGACTTGCAGTGCCACCGCATACCCGACAGGTGGGCAGACGCTATTGCCGATCTGCCCGAGGGCCTGGTAAACCGCGCCGCTGAATCGCCAATCGTTAGGGAACCCCTGCAGCAAGGCACAGTCTGCGACTGTCAGTCGGCGGTGGCCGTTTTCAGGCACAAAAGCAGTCGCCATCGCCTGACTTGACTGCACGCCGCTGGGCCAGATCTCCAAACGTGCCCAATTAACAAGAGACGCCTTGCTGTTAACCACTCCGGTCGTTTTGCGAGGGCCGGTGAAACCGGACCGCAATGTAGGTGCAACTTCGTCAATACCGATGTCGGAAAGTCCGAGACTCTGTCGTGTCTTGTTTCGAGGCAAGAGCGGGCCAAACAAGTTCAGCGTGTCGCCATGTGTGGGTTCTGGCGCTTCAAACCGGTCTGCATCACGGCGCGCGCGGAAGCCGACAAAGAAAACCCTTCGCCTCGCCTGTGGCACACCAAAGTCGTGGGCCGAAAGCTTGAAGCGGAATATCGTGTAATCCCCCTGCAAAGGCTCGTAAATGTGTTTCTTCACAAAGGCGTCGAATTTCTGATCCAACATGCCTGGCACGTTTTCAGCAATGAAAGCGCGAGGCCGCGCCTGACGAACACAGCGCACGAATTCAGGCCACATGTTCCTTTCATCCGCTTCGCCAGCCTGCTTTCCGGCCGTCGAAAAGGGCTGACAGGGTGGGCCACCATGCACCACATCGACGCCGCGATAGGCCGAGAAAGCCACGTTAATGACGTCTCCCTCAATGGGCCCCGCGTACACATCCCATTGGGGCCGGTTTTGTCGCAGAGTCTCGCCGCAAACGGACAGGATTTCGTAGCCAGACAGATGACTGAATCCTGCTCGCTCAAAGCCAAGATCAAGTCCGCCACCGCCTGAAAACAGCGACAACGCGCTGAAACCATTAGGCTGCAGCTGTGGCATCAGGTCATTCGGGTCGAGCCGGTTCGCACTTGTTTTGAATTCGACGGTGGTTGCACTCAAATCTGCCGTCAGCGCCTGCTTGCGGCGCTGTGAACGCTGTGACGTGGCGCGATAGCGATCCCGCTGCGCATCGGTCAGTACGTAAGGCATGCCTGGTCTCCATCAGCACAGAAAGCATGTACAAATATACAGCCCAACCGGCCTGCGGCAGTTGGTGCTTCAACAGGGCTCACTGCCCCACCAGCCCATTGCGGATGGCGTACACCGTCAGCTCGGAGTTGTTCGCCAGTTGCAGCTTCTCCAGCACCCGCGCGCGGTACACCGACACCGTCTTCGGGCTCAGCATCAGCTGCAGCGCAATGTCGGCCAGGCGTTTGCCGGATGCGATCATCACGAGCGTCTGCAGCTCGCGGTCGCTGAGCTTGTTGTGGGCGAGTTCGCTGCTCGGCGCGGTCAGGCTTTCGACCAGCATCTGCGCAATCTCGGGCGTGACGTACTTGCGCCCCTGCGCCACCGTGCGCACGGCCTGCACCAGCAGCTGCGGGTCACCGCCCTTGTTGACATAGCCGAAGGCGCCAGCCCGCAGCGCGCGGATCGCGTACTGGTCTTCGGGGTACATGCTGACCACCAGCACCTTCACCGCCGAGCCTTCGTCCTTCAGCACATGCAGCGCGTCCAGGCCGCTGCGCCCGGGCAGGTTGATGTCCAGCACCAGCACGTCGCAGGGCACCGCTCTGCCAGTGTCGGGCGCGGTGCGGGTGCGGAACAGCGTGCGCAGCTCGCCGTAGTCGCCGGCCTCGCCCACCACCGTGATGTCGGGCGCGTCGGACAGGGTGTCGCGGATGCCGCGCCGGATGAGGGCGTGGTCGTCGCAGAGGATGACGTCGATCATGGCGGTGTCCGGTCGATTTGCGGTTTAGCTCTCAATGCGTGGTCCATTCGGCGGCGTCGGGGTCGTCGTCAACCTGCAGCAGGTCACCCGGCTCGACCGGGCCTTTCGGCGCGACGGCCGCCGCCGCCAGCGGCACCGACAGGATCAATGAAGTGCCGGCCACGCCGCTGCTCAGATCGACCCAGCCGCCGACCGTGGACGCGCGTTCGTGCAGGCCGCGGATGCCGAAGCTGCGCGTCTTGGCCAGGTCGGCCTGGCCCAGGCCGCAGCCGTCGTCGCTGACCTCCAGCGACAGCACACCGGCGCTCAACGACAGGTCCACCACCACGCGTGTGGCCTGGGCGTGTTTATTGACATTCGTCAGCGCCTCCTGCGCCGTGCGGTAGGCCACCAGCGGCACCCCGGCGGGCAGCGTCAAACCGTCAAGATGCAGCGCATGGGCGGCGCGGAATTCGCACTGGATGCCGGTGCGCTTCTCGAAGCGGCTGGTCATCCACTGCAGCGCCGCCACCAGGCCCTGCTCCAGGATGGCGGGGCGCAGGTTCTGCATGATTCTCTGGCTGGCTTCGATGGCGTGCGTCACCGTCTCCAGCGCCGACACCGCGCGCTGCTGCACGTCGGGCGCGCTGGCGTGGCGGCGAATCCAGTCCAGCTCAAATTTCAGCGCTGTGAGCGAGCCGCCCACGTCGTCATGGATCTCGCGCGCGATGGCCGAGCGCTCGGCCTCAACGCTGGTCTGCAGGTGCTGCGCCAGCTCTGACAGGCGCAGCCGCGACGCCTTCAGCTCGGTGTCGGCCTGCAGGCGCGCTCGCTGCGTTTCGCTGGCCGCGATGGCATGTTCCACCGCCACCGCCAGGCGCGACAGGTTGTTTTTCAGCAGGTAGTCGCTGGCGCCGTTGCGCATCGCCTCCACCGCCGTGTCTTCGCCGATCTGGCCCGACACCAGGATGAAGGGCAGCGGGTTGCCGCCCGAGCGTTCACGCGTGCGCAGCATCTGCAGCGCTTCAAGGCCTGAAAAACCGGGCAGGTGGTAGTCCGAGATCACCACGTCCCAGGGCGTGCTGGCGGCGCCAGGGGGGCCGGACGCGTCAATAGCGGCTTCGAAATCGGCCCGTGTCTCGATGCGGTGTTCTTGTACCAACAAGGCGCCGCGGCGCAGGTGCGCCACCACCAGCGCGTGGTCAAGCTCGGAGTCTTCCAGGTGCAGCAGCCGGATGCTGCGCAGCGCCGGCGTCACAGGCGCATCGGCAGGCCTGTTCACGGGCCCATCCGCAAGTCCGTCTGCATGGCCATCCGCATGTCCGTCTGCAAGTCCGTCTGCAAGTTCATGACCCCGTCCATCGCCCAGCCCAACCGCAAAGTTCCCTCTGGCCAGTATCGCAAAGCCGCGCCCGCCGGGCCCGCGCGCGGCGTCGGCGGTCACGAATTGAGGGGCGATTGGCCGGGTCTTCGGCTCAATGTTTGTTCACCCGCTGCCGAAAATGGGTTGGCAGCCAATTCGCCGGGCCTGGCCCGGCGCGGGCAGCCTGCAACCACACCCCAAGTGCCGAAGTTTCACCCGCTGGACCCCACAACCCCTGGAGATCGGATGCCCGCTCAGGAAACCACCGCGCTGCCGCTCGGCAGTGCCATGCCGCTGCGGGTGGTGGCCGACTTGCAGGGCCACCTGATGCCGGCCAGCCATGGCCTTCACCGCCTGCCCGGCCAGGCCTGCAACTCTTTGCGGGGCCACTTCCAGGGCGCGGCTGGCGCGCTGCGCTTGCTGGCTGAAAACCCTACCGGGCGCACGCCGCGCGAGCAACCCAGGTTCAAGGCCAGGTTCAAGGCCAGGCTTGGCAACGCGGGAACGCCCGGATGACGGCGCTGAACCACGGCCCCGCGTCGGTGTCGGCCGGCATCGACCTGGGCCAGTTCTACCAGCTCTTCTTCGATGAGGCCGGCGAGAACCTGGGCCGCATGGAGCAGATGCTGCTGACGCTGGACATCGAAAACGCCGACGACGAAGCGCTCAACGCCATCTTCCGCTGCGCGCATTCGGTCAAGGGCGGCGCGGCCACCTTCGGCTTCGGCGACGTGGCCGAACTGACGCACCAGATGGAGACGCTGCTCGACCAGCTGCGCCGCCGTGAAGTCGCGCTCACCGCAGCCATGGTGGACGTGCTGCTGGCCTCGGGTGACGCGCTGAAGGCGCAACTCGGCCGCCACCAGGGCAACGGTGCGGCGCCGGTCAACACATCGGCGCTGCTGGCTTCGATCCGCTGGCTTGTCAGTGGCGCTGCGCCGGTGGCGGCCCGTGCCGTGCTGCCTGCATCACGGGGCGCGCCTGACGCGCATGACGCACCTGACGCACCTGCCGCAGCCGCCACACCCGCCGCAACGACGAACCGCTGGCTCGAACTCACCGTCGGCCCGCTGCCCGACCCGGCGGCGGCCGACAGCCTGTTGGAACTGTTCCAGGAGATCACCAGCCTGGGCACGATCGAAGCGCTGGACGCCGTTTGCGACGGCGACGGCATGCGCCGCTTCAAGGTCAACACCACCGCGTCGGACAACGACCTGTTCGACCTCTTCGGCTTTCACCTCGCGCGCGACCAGGTGCGGCTGGCGCCGCTGTGCGACGGCGACGGACTCGACAGCCGCATCGCGGGCCAAGTCTGCTTCGACGCTGCACCCGGTGCGCCGTCATCGGCGGCAAACGGCAACGCAGCCCCACCATCCGGCATCACCGCGCCTGCCGCGTCCACGGCGCCCCCCGCCGCGCGCACCGACAAGGCCGCAGCGGCGCCCGAATCGAGCACCTTGCGCGTGGCGGTGGACAAGGTTGACCAGCTCATCAACCTGGTCGGTGAACTCGTCATCACGCAGGCCATGCTGGCGCAGAACAGCCAGGACGTGGACAAGGCCCGGCACCCCCAGCTGGCCAGCGGCCTGGCCGACCTGGTGCGCAACACGCGCGACCTGCAAGAAGCCGTGATGGGCATCCGCATGATCCCGATGTCACTCGTCTTCAACCGCTTTCCGCGCATGCTGCGCGACCTGGCAGCAAGGCTGGAAAAGAAGGTCGAACTGGTGCAGGTGGGCGAAGCCACCGAACTCGACAAGGGTCTGGTGGAAAAGATCACCGACCCGCTGACACACCTGGTGCGCAACAGCTGCGACCACGGCATCGAGCTGCCGGCAGAGCGCCTGGCCAGGGGCAAGCCCGGGCACGGCACCATCACGTTGGCTGCCACCCACCAGGGCGGCAGCATCGTGATCGAGGTGCGCGACGACGGCCAGGGCCTGTGCCGCGCCAGGTTGCTGGCCAAGGCACGCGAACGCGGGCTGGAGGTGTCGGACGCGATGAGCGACAGCCAGGTCCACGGCCTCATCTTCGCGCCCGGTTTCAGCACCGCCAGCGCCGTCACCGATGTCTCGGGCCGCGGTGTCGGCATGGACGTGGTGAAGCAGAACATCACCGCGCTGGGTGGCACGGTGGAGATTGATTCCGTTGCTGGCTGCGGCATGACGGTGCGTGTCCGGCTGCCACTCACTTTGGCCATCATGGACGGCATGAGCGTGGGCGTGGGCAAGGAGTGCTACATCCTGCCGCTGTCCAGCGTGGTGGAGTCGTTTCAACTGCGCGCTGGCATGCTCAAGTCGATTGGCGGCAGCGGGCGCGTGGTGCAAGTGCGCGACGCGACCCTGCCGGTGCTGGACCTCGAACGGGTCTTCAACGTGCCGCGTTCCGACTTCGACCAGGCCAACAGCATCCTGATCGTGGTCGAGGCCGACGGCGGCCGCGTCGCGCTGCGGGTGGACGAACTGCTGGGCCAGCAGCAGGTGGTGGTGAAGAACCTGGAAAGCAACTACCGCCGCGTTGACGACGTGTCGGGCGCCACCATCCTGGGAGACGGCCGCGTGGCGCTGATCCTGGACGTGGGCTCGCTCATCCGCCGGGCTCGACATTGAGCGCCATTGAGCACCACTGAGCACCACTGAGCGCGCCCCACCCGATGCCGGCCACCTTCTCATGACACCCATCCTCGGGCTGCTGCGCGCCTTTTCCATCCGCACCCGCATGCGTTGCGCGATCGCCATCGTGCTGGCCATGTTTGCGCTGGTCGGGCTGGCGGGCGTGGCGGGCGGCGTGCATATCAAGGCCCTGAACGAAGACTTCATGTCGAAGTCGATCCGGCACATCGAGTCGCTGTCCACCATCCGCCAACACCTGGCGCAGGTGCGCACGCTGGAAAAAAACATGGTCATCGACTACGAGGACGGCGTTGCCGTTCTCAAGCACCGCGAGGCCTGGGCGCTGGAGATCGACGCCACCCGCAAGGCGCTGTCGTCACTGCTCGAAGACCCGGGCAGCCAGGCGCTGGCGCAGGATTCGGTGGCACGCCTGGGCGCCTACCGACAGGGCAGCACGCCGGTGCTGGACAACATCCAGAACGGTGGCTACGACAACGCGCGCGTGGCCGACCGCATGCTGGCCAAGGCCAAGGCCGAAGTCTCGGTGGTCGAGGCCCACGTCGATGAGATCGCCCGCATCCTGAGCGACCAAGCGCGCCAGACACAGGCCGACTTCAACCATGCGATCTGGCTCGTGCTGCTGGCCTTCGGCGCCACCGTGTGTGTGGTCGTCCTGGTGCTGGTGCCGCTGACACTGCTGAACTCACACTCCATCACGGGCCCCATCGGCGATGCGGCCCGGCTGGCAGAGGCCATCGCCAGCGGCGACCTCAGCAGCCCGGTCTGCGTTGACGGCAAGGATGAGGCGGCGCTGCTGCTGGCCGCCCTGTGCCGCATGCAGGACAGCCTGCGCCAGGTGGTGGGCCAGGTGCATGAGTCTTCCATCAGCATCCGCAACGCCAGCGCCGAAGTGGCCACCGGCAACACCGACTTGAGCGCGCGCACCGAACAGGCCGCAGGCTCGCTGCAGCAGACCGCCAGTTCAATGGCAAAGCTGACCGGCACCGTGCGCCACAACGCCGAATCCGCGCGCCAGGCCAGCCAGCTGGCGGCGTCGGCCGCCGCTGTGGCACAGCGCGGCGGCAGCGTGGTGGCGCAGGTCGTGCACACCATGAACGACATCAACACCAGTGCCAGGACGATCGCCGACATCGTCGGCACCATCGACGGCATCGCTTTCCAGACCAACATCCTGGCCCTGAACGCGGCAGTCGAAGCGGCCCGCGCCGGCGAGCAGGGCCGCGGCTTTGCGGTCGTGGCCAGCGAAGTGCGCACCCTGGCGCAGCGCAGCGCAGGCGCCGCGCGCGAGATCAAGACGCTGATCGGCACCAGCGTCGAACGCGTGGACGCAGGCTCGCGCCAGGTGGCCGACGCCGGCAGCACGATGACCGAGATCGTCGCCAGCGTGCAGCGCGTGTCCGACATCATCGACCGCATCAGCGCCGCCGCCAGCGAACAAAGCTCGGGCATCGGCCAGGTCAACCGCGCGGTCGCGGAGCTGGACCACATGACACAGCAGAACGCCGCCTTGGTGCAGCAGTCGGCGGCTGCCGCTCAGAGCATGAAAGACCAGGCCGAAAGGCTCAGCGCCGTGGTCGGCATCTTCCGCATCGACAGCGCCGATGCAGCTGTCTGAACCGCGCCGGTTTCCCGCTGCACATCACCCCGTTCAACTCTCGAAAGCCAGCCCATGCTCTCAAACCTTTCCGCCCGCCAGCGCAGCGCGCTGGTGTCCCTGCTGCTGGTCGCGGGCGAAGCCAGTGTCGTGGCCGGCATCTTCCTGGGCTGGTCCGCGGCGGTCCTCATCAGCGCCAGCGCGGCCTGCCTGGCGACGGCGATGCTGCTCATCGTGACCGGCAGTGCGGCGCTGAACAAGTTCCTGGCCGGCTTTGGTGCCCACACACGGCGCATCGCCGACGGTGACCTGACGCAAGACATCGTGGACGCCGGCAGTGCCGAAACCGCCGAGGTGCAACGCTCGCTGCAGGCGCTGCAGGTCGCGCTGCGCCAGGCGCTGGGCTCGATTCGGGGCGGTGCCGACGGGGTGTCGGTGGCGGCGCAGGAAATTGCCACCGGCAGTGCCGACCTGAGCAACCGCACCGAACAGACGGCGAGCAACCTGCAACGGGCCGCCAGTTCGATGGCCCAGCTCACGGGCACCGTCAACCAGACCGCCGATTCGGCGCGCACCGCCAACCAGTTGGCCAGTTCGGCCAGCGAAGTGGCCGCGCGTGGCGGCAGCGTGGTGGCCCAGGTGGTCAGCACCATGGACGAGATCAACACGCGCTCCAAACGCATTGCCGACATCATCGGCACCATCGACGGCATCGCCTTCCAGACCAACATCCTGGCGCTGAATGCCGCCGTCGAAGCGGCCCGCGCTGGTGAACAGGGGCGCGGCTTCGCGGTCGTGGCCAGCGAGGTGCGCAGCCTGGCGCAGCGCAGCGCAGAAGCCGCGCGCGAGATCAAGACCCTGATCGGCGCCAGCGTCGAGAAGGTCGAATCGGGTTCACGCCTGGTGCAGGACGCGGGCAACACGATGGGCGAGATCGTGGCCAGCGTGCAGCGCGTGAGCGACCTCATCGGCGAGATCAGCGCCGCCGCCGCCGAGCAAAGTTCGGGCATCGGCCAGGTCAACAGCGCCGTCACGCAGCTCGACCAGATGACGCAGCAGAACGCCGCGCTGGTGGAACAGAGCGCGGCTGCAGCGGCGTCACTGAAAGAGCAGTCGCGTCAGCTCGCCAGCGCGGTCGCCGCTTTCCGCCTGGGTGGCGAAGGCCCCGCCAGCGTGCAGCCTGCACCGCGCGTGGTGGCGCATGTCGCCATCCAGCAGGCGCGCCAGGTGGCTGCACCGGCCAGGCCGGCCGCGCCACGCGTTGCGCTGCGGCCGGGCCCAGCGGCTGCAGCCGGAGCCAATCGCAATGGCAAGGTGAATGCGGGTGCGGGTGCGGGTGCGGGTGCGGGTTCTGGTGCAGGTGCCGGGGCGAACACCGGCAGTGATGCCGACTGGGAGAGCTTCTGATGCAGGCGCCGCTTCAGCACGGCCGCGTGGCCGCCGATATCCCACCCAGACCCGCACGTTACCCAACGCCCCGCCACACGACAGCCACAAGCCCCGCCCGGGCAGTCAAGGACACCGCATGGAGATGATCACCGAAGCCAGCCATGTGGCCCGCCACCAAGCCGCCCGCGCGCCTGCCGCAGCAGGCCAGGGCGACAGCAGCGCCGCCAGCCGCACCGCGCAGGGTGGTGAATTCCTGACCTTCCGCCTCGGCGCCGAGGAATACGGCATCGACATCCTGCGCGTGCAGGAGATCCGCTCCTACGAACAACCCACGCGCATCGCCAATGCGCCGCCCTTCATCAAGGGCGTGGTGAACCTGCGCGGCGTCATCGTGCCGATCATCGACCTGCGCCTGAAACTGGGCTGCGAGAGCGCCGAATACAACACCTTCACGGTGGTCATCGTGCTCAACGTGCGCGGCCGCGTGGTGGGCGCGGTGGTGGACTCGGTGTCCGACGTGCTGGCGCTGACGCGCGAGCAGGTCAAGCCCGCGCCCGAACTGCGCTCGTCGGTGGACGCCGGCTTCATCACCGGCATCGGCACCGTGAAGAACGGTGACAGCCACCGCATGCTGATCCTGATGGACATCGAAGGTCTGATGGGCAGTGCCGAAATGGGACTGATGAACCGCTGAAGCCCCGCCATTCGATTGCCACCACCACCGCTGCGCCACCGCAGCGCCACCGCACCACCACCACCGCTGCGCCACCGCTGCGGCCCCCACACTCAAAGAAGGTTCCCATGACCACCACCCCATTCCGCCTTGCACCGCTGCTGCTGACCCTGGCCTTTGCGGCCCCGGCTTTCGGCAACGCCAGCAAGGACGACGCCGTCGCGATGGTCAAGAAAGGCGTTGCCTTCATCAAGTCCAACGGCATCGAAAAAGGCTACGCCGAGGTCAGCAACAAGGGCGGCGCTTTCATTGACCGCGACCTCTACCTGGTGGTTTACGGCCTGGACGGCAAGTGCCTGGCACATGGCGCCAACCCGAAGCAGATCGGGCGCGACCTGATCGACCTCACCGACATCGACGGCAAGTACTTCGTCAAGGACCGCGTGGCGATGGTCAAGGCCAAGCCCGCTGGCGCCTGGCAGGAATACAAGTTCACCAACCCGGTGAGCAAGAAGATCGAACCCAAGGCCATGTACTGCGAAAAGCTGGGCGACACCGCTGTCTGCGGCGGCATTTACCAGTAGCCGGCCGACGCCACCGCTTCAAGTCACCGTCGTTCCCAGCCCCGCATGAAATTCGGCACCAAGCTGCTGGCCGCCCCGCTGTTGACCGCAGCCGTGGCCCTGACGTCGGCCGCGCTGTACGGCGTGTTCGTGCAGCATGAAGCAGCCCAGGACCGCAGCGCCAGCGCACGCGAGGCCAGCCAGTCCAAGGCCTTGGCGCAGGCCCAGGAACAGGTCTCGCAAGCGCGGGCCGAAGTCTTTCGCACGCTCACCATCATCGCTTCGCTCGACGATGACAAGGTCAAGCACTTTCGCGCCGAGCTTGCCCGCCAGTTGCGCGGCGTGCAGCGCGCCGTGGCGGCACTGCCTGCGCAGATGGGCGATGACGCCGAGATGACCCGGCTCAGCGCCAGCGCGGTGCCGCAGATCGTGCAGTACCTGGCGCGTTGCGACAAGGCCATCGACTTGAGCGGCATGGACCCCAACATCGGCATCGGCGCCATGCGGGGTGCCGAGGAAAGCTACCTGGCGGTGGCCACCGCGCTGCAGGGCATGAGCGCGCGCAACGACGTGCTGGAGACGACGCGCACCGAGGCTGCCGAGGCCCGCGCCAGAACCCTGGCACTGGCCTTGGGCCTGGCCATGCTGCTGGTCACTGGCGGCGCGCTCGGCTTTGCGTGGCGCATGCAGCGCCGCGTGGCGGCTGAGCTGTTGCGCGCGGTGCAGCTCACCGGGGCCGTGGCCGACGGTGACCTCAGCGCCACTGCCCACAGCGAAAACCGCGACGAGATCGGCGACCTGCTGCGTGCCCTGCACGGCATGACCGAGCGACTGAACGGCTCGCTGCTGACCGTGCGCCTGGCCTGCGACCACATCGGCCACGCGACGCACGAGATTGCCGCCGGCAACAACGACTTGAGCCTGCGCACCGAACAGACAGCCGGCGCGCTGCAGCAGACCGCCAGTTCGATCGAAGAACTGACCGGCACCGTGCGCCAGACCGCCGAGTCGGCCCGCACCGCGAACCGGCTGGCGGCTTCAGCCTGCAGCGTGGCGCAACGCGGTGGCGCGGTGGTGGCGCAGGTGGTGAGCACCATGAACGACATCAACAGCAGTTCGCGCCGCATTGCCGACATCGTGGGCACCATCGACGGCATTGCATTCCAGACCAACATCCTGGCGCTGAATGCCGCTGTCGAGGCCGCGCGCGCTGGCGAGCAGGGGCGCGGCTTTGCGGTGGTGGCCAGGGAAGTGCGCAGCCTGGCGCAGCGCAGCGCCGCCGCCGCACGCGAGATCAAGGGCCTGATCGCAGCCAGCGTGGAGCGGGTGGACGCCGGCTCCAAACTGGTGGCCGACGCCGGCAGCACGATGACCGAGATTGTCGCCAGCGTGCAGCGCGTGTCCGACCTGATTGCCGAAATCAGCGCTGCGGCCGGCGCGCAAAGCGCCGGCATCGTGCAGATCAACACCGCCGTGTCCGAACTCGACGGCATGACGCAGCAAAACGCGGCGCTGGTGCAAGAGTCGGCTGCGGCGGCCGAGAGCCTGCAGCAGCAGGCGGCAAGACTCACCGAGGTGGTGAACCGCTTCCAGCTGGTGGTGGGCGCCACGACGGCCGTAGAGCGGCCTGCGCCGGTGGCGGCGGCACTGCTGAGCCGCGCCAGGGCCACGTCTGCCGCCGCCACCCGGCCAGGCACACCGGCACCCGCCGGCGAGGACTGGGAAAGGCTTTAGCCAGCGCCGGCAGATCGCGATGTCACACCGCGCCGGCCCGCCGCAGCGTTTCCAGCACCGGCCGGCGCAGCACTTCGCGCAGGCCCCACCAGCCCGCCGCCAGCGCCAGCAGCGCGCCAGCCAGCGTGCCCACCAGTGGCACCCAGGGTGAAGGGTTCCAGACGAACTGGAAGGCATAACGCGCCAACAGCCAGCCCACGGCCACCGCTGCAATCGACGCCAGCAGCCCGGCCAGCGCGCCCACGCCCAGCAGCTCTGCGCGCTGCACCTGCGCCAGCAAGCGGCCGCTGGCGCCCAGCGCCCGCATGATGGCGAATTCGCGCGCGCGGGCGTCGCGTGTGGCGGTGATGGCCGAGAACAGCACCACCAGGCCGGCCAGCAGCGTGAAGCCGAACAGGAATTCCACCGCGCGGATGACCTGGTCCAGCACGCGCTGCACCTGGCCGATGCTGGCCGAGACATCGATGTTCGTGATGTTGGGGAAGTCGCGGCTCAGGCGGTTGTCGAAACTCGGCACACGCTCCACACCCGCCACACCCGCCACCCCTGCCACACCAGGCACCGCGGCCGGTGCCCGGAAGGCGCTGATGTAGCTGATGGGCAGGTCCGGCATCGCCGCGCGCGGGAAGAGCACAAAGAAGTTGACGCGCATCGAACCCCAGTCCACCCGCCGCAACGACGTGATGCGCCCTTCCTGCGCCTGCCCCCCGATGTCAAAGCGCATGGTGTCGCCGAGCTTCAAACCGAACTCGGTGGCCAGGCCTTCTTCGACCGACAGGCCGTCGGCTTCGTCGGCCACCCAGCGGCCTGCCACCACCTCGTTGTTGTCGGGCGCGGTCGCGCTGTGGCTGATGTTGAATTCACGCTCGGCCAGCCGCGCCGCACGTTCACCGGCGAAGCTCTCGGGCGTGACCGCCTTGCCGTTGATGGCCACCAGGCGGCCGCGAATCATCGGGTACCAGTCAAAGGATTTGACGCCGGCCGTGGCCAGGCTCTGCTTGAAGGCATCGGCTTGATCGGGCTGCAGGTTGATGACGAAGCGGTTGGGCGCATCGGGCGGCGTCGCCTGGCGCCAACTGCTGATGAGGTCGGTGCGCAGCAGCACCAGCAGCACCAGCGCCAACAGGCCCACCGCCAGCGCGCTGACCTGCAGCACCGCGAAAGCCGGCCGCGCGGCGATCTGCCGCGTCGCCAGCACCAGCCAGCGCGGCGCGCGGCTCTCGGGCACCGCGCGCTTGAGCAGCATCACGGCCAGCCACGACAACAGCGCAAAGACCGCGATCGCGGCCGCGAAGCCACCGACTGCGATGGCCCCGAGCTTGAAGTCCGACGACACCGCCAGCAGCAAGCCGACGAAGCCGCCCGTGCCCGCCAGCAGCACCGTCACCGAGCCCGCTTTCAGGCCACCCACATCGCGCCGGATGACACGCAGCGGCGGCACTTGCGACAGTTGCAGCACCGGCGGCAGGCCAAAGCCCAGCAGCAGCGTCATGCCCACGCCAACGCCAAACAGCGCCGGCCACGGGCCCGGCGCGGGCAGTTGCGCGTCCACCAGCCCGGCCAGCAACCAGACGAAGACAAAGTGAACCGCCAGGCCGATCAGCACGCCGGCTGCACTGGCGAGCAGCCCGACGAGGCCGAACTCCATCGTGTAGGCGCCGGCAATGCGGCGCTGGCTCAGGCCCAGCACACGCAGCATGGCGCAGTCGTCGAGGTGGCGCTGTGCAAAGTCGCGCGCCGCAATGCCCACCGCCACTGCCGCCAAAAGCGCGGCCAGCAGTGCGACGAGATTCAAGAACTTTTCGGCGCGGTCCAGCGTCTGGCGCATCTCGGGCCGGCCGCTTTGCAGCGACGACACACGCACACCGCGCAGCGGCACGGCCTTGATCTGCGCTTCGGTCCACTCGACGAAACTGCGCACGACGGCGTCGCCACGCGTCGCCGCCCAGCCGTCGGGCGCGGCCACTGCCAGGCTGTAATTCACGCGGCTGGCGGGCTGCACCAGGCCGGTGGTGGGCAGGTCGGCCTCGCTCAGCATGACACGCGGCGAAAACGCGGAAAAGCCGGCGCCGCGGTCGGGCTCGATGACGATGATGCGGGTGATTTTCAGGGTCGCGTCGCCCAGCAAGAGCGGGTCGCCGACTTGCAGTTGCAGCGCGTCCAGCAGCGCTGCATCGACCCACACCGTGCCGGGCTCGGGCGCGGCGGCCACCACCTGCAGCGGCGCATCGGCAGCGCTGCGCAACTGCAGCTTGCCGCGCAAGGGGTAGGCCGCACTCACGGCTTTCACCGACACCAGGCGCGAGGCACCGCCCTTGGCGTCGGGCGCGCGGCCCATGCTCGGGAAGCCGGTGTTGGTGGACACGCGCAGGCCCAGTGACAGTGCCTTGGCTGCGAGCTCTGGCGGCGCCGGCCGGTCGCTGCCGACGACCGCGTCGCCGCCCAGCAACTGCCGCGCGTCACGCTGCAGGCCGCTGTTCAGGCGGTCGGCGAAAAAGCCCACTGCCGTCAGCGCCGCCACCGCCAGCATCACGG
>JANNGN010000222.1:0-2801 GCA_031403895.1 Rubrivivax sp.
CGCGTGAGCACATCGTGCCGGTGTCGCGCGGTGGTCACGACACCTGGATGAACTGCATCACCGCCTGCCGCGCCTGCCGCGCCTGCAACGGCCACAAGGGCAACCGCCTGCCCGAAGAAGCGCGCATGACGCTGATGTACATGCCCTACGTGCCGAGCCTGCACGAGGACATGATCCTGCGCGGCCGCCGCATCGTGGCCGACCAGATGGACTTCCTGCTGGCGTCGGTGCCGCGCAGTTCGCGTCTGCACGGCTGAGGGCCGGCAGCAGCGCTGGGCTGCCGCAGCGTTCTGCGCGCCCTGCCAGATCAGGCGCGTCGGCGCGACACCAAAAGGCCCACGATGCCCAGCGCGGCCAGCATCACGCTGGTGGGCTCCGGGACCACATTCAGGCCGATGTTGTCGAACCCTGCAAAGCCCGCAGTGCCACCGAAAGTGATGGAGCGCGCAGCGCCGACAAAGGTGCGAGTGATCTGCGTCCAGTTGCAGAAGGCCGAGTCCGTGCAGCCGCTGCTCGCGTTGGCCGTCAGGCTGAACGTCGCCAGCAGATTGCCGGTGCCGTCCAGGCCGTCGAAGACCTGCACGGCATCCGCCAAGGCGTCGGTTGAAGAGTAGAAGAAGCTGACGGCGTCGAAGAAACGGGCGCCATTCACGGCGTTCAGGGTCGAGTCGAGGTCGGCCGCGAACATCACGCCCACCGGACTGGGGGCGTTGCTGAAGAACGCGCCATTCAGGCCGCCACCAGTGCCGTCGTTGACCAGCCCCAGTGCGCCGCCCGTGAATCCCACGCCAGCGCTGCTGTAGGTGTTGGCGACGGACGCGAAGCCAGTCACGGCTTCGAAGTCGATGGTGGTGGTGGACGCAAAGGCCGGCGTGGCGGCCAGCAATGCAAGCGCGGCAGGGGCAATCAGCTTCATGAACGGGCTCCAGTGGATGTGCAGGGTGCGCCGGCTGCCGCCATGCATTGGCATGCGGTTGGCGCAATGTCGGTGCAAGTCTAGGCAGCCGATCAAGACAGGGCCGTGACTGCCGCGTCCGCCAAGCCCCCGCGAATGCGGGCCGTGGAGGCAGCCGCGCAACAGTCGCCGCGACGGCACTGCCGTTGCCTGGACGCAGCGCTGCGACATGCGGAAAATCTGCTGCATGGACGAAGTGATCGGACTCTTCCCCACGCCCTTCCTGCGCGTGCCGGGCCTGTTGCCGCAGGCGCTGGTGCAGAGCCTGGTGCAGCACTTCAGCGCCCTGGCGCTGCGCGACAACAGCTCTTCGCCGAGCCTGTCGCACACCGAATTGCTGCGCCCCGCCGACAGCCCCTTGTTCGTTGACGCGGCGACGCTTTTCGCGCCGAAGCTCATCGACTTCGGCGAGTTGCTGTTTGCCGAGCGCATCGGCTGGTCGGTGAAGGAGATGTGGGTCAATGTGCTGGACACCGGCGGCCGCCAGGCGATGCACAACCACGCCAACAGCTTCATCTCTGGCGTGGTGTACCTGACGGCCACGCATCCGGCGTCGCAGACGGTGTTCATGAAGTCGCCCGGCGGCAGCGACTTCGCCTTTCGCAACGACCACGCCAACACGAAACCCGGCCCCTACAACGCCGACAAGTGGGTCAGCCCCGCGCCGCAGCCTGGCGACCTGGTGCTGTTCCCGAGCTACCTGATGCACGCGGTGCCGCCCAACCTGGGCGGGCGCCGCATCACGCTGGCCTTCAACGCCATCCCGGTGCGGCTCGATTCCTGGGGCTACGCGATCACTTTTGGCGGCTGAGCGCAACTGCTGGCCGCGCTTCAAGTCAGCCGCTGTCGTCAAGCTGAAAGATCTGTTGACTAGCCTCAACAGTTTGTCCAGACCCATGCCCACCTTCACGCTGGCGTCGTCCCCGCCAACCGCCCTGCGCACGCAGGCCGCACTGGGCTTGATGGTGGCCTCGGGCTTTGCCGGCCTGGGCTACCAGATCGTCTGGACGCAGCAGAGCGCCTTGTGGCTGGGCCATGAGGCGGCGGCGGTGCTCGCCGTCGTCACCGCCTTCTTCGGCGGGCTTGCAGTCGGCGCCCTGGCGCTGGGGCGTCGCATCGCCCGCAGCAGCCGGCCCGAGCGCTGGTACGCCGCCTGCGAAGCCGCCATCGCGGTCTGGAGCGTGGTGCTGGCGCTGCTGCTGGCGCCCTTCAGCGGCTGGCTGCTGGACGCCACGGGCGCCCAACCTGGACCCGCCTGGCAGTGGACGGTGGCATTCGCCGGCACTTTCATCGTGCTGTTGCCGGCCACGGCGGCGATGGGCGCCACGCTGCCGGCGATGGAACGGGTGGTGGCACAGATGGGCCGGCAGGGCAGCTCGATGGCCTCGCTGTACGCCTGCAACACCGGGGGCGCCGTCGTCGGCGTGCTGGCCACCGCGTTCTGGCTGGTGCCGCAGTGGGGCCTGGCGCGCACGGCCGCTGTGTGCGCGTTGTTGAACCTGTTCTGCGCTGCCGTTGTCTTGACGCTGGTGGCCGGCGCTGCGTCGAAAGCCATAGAGCCGCCGCCTGGCCTGACTTCCACACGAAGCGGCACCCGGCGCGTGCAGTGGCTGCTCGCAGCCACCGGCCTGCTGGAAACGGGTTACGGCCTTGGCTGGGATCTCGAGACTGTGTCGATCGCGGGCGAACCAGCGCGGCAGGTGGGCCACGATGGCGAATTCTTCATTGGTGGCTCGACGTCATTCATCACATTTCCCGAACGCGGAATCGTCGTGACCGTGATGACGAACACTTCGTTCGCGGACACAAGGTCGATCGCGTTGAAGATCGCGCAGGCCTTCGCGGA
>JANNGN010000223.1:0-7916 GCA_031403895.1 Rubrivivax sp.
AGAGCGCTTCGACACGGTAGCCGCCGTAGATGTCGGCGTGGTCGAAACTCGTGATGCCCAGGGCCAGCGCGTCTTCGATCCAGCGCACGGTGGCCGCCGTGTCCAGGCCCCATTCGTGCAGCCGCCACAGGCCGGCGACGACGGGGGACAGGTGCAGGTTTTGGCTGTTCATGTCGATGCTCTCGTGGCTGGCGCCGTCAGCGCGTCCATTGACGTATCCATCAACGCGTCCCTCAACGCGTCCCTCACCGCAAACTCAGCAGGCGCAGCGCCAGGTCGTGCATGCGGCTGCTCGGGTCGGCCAACTGCTTGAGCACCGTGAAGTGGTTGCAGCCCGGTACCGTCTCGCACACCGGCACTGCGGTCGGGCCCCAGACGTCGCGGATGAGCGTGTTCTGGCGCAGAAATTCGTCGCTCTCGTCCAGGCCCACCGCTGCGTAGAGCTTGGCGCCCTTGGGGCGCGGGAAGAACGCCGGGCTCAGGCGCGCGACCGCCGACGGCGTGAGTTGCAAGTCCGCTTGCAGCATCGGCGTGTGGCGCAGCGGCTCCAGGTCGTACAGGCCCGACAGCGCCAGCGCACCCGTCACCGGCTGCAACGGCAGATCGTCGGCCACTTCTTTCCAGCGGCAGCAAAGCAGCATCGCCGCCAGGTGCCCACCCGCCGAATGGCCGGCCAGCGCGATGCGCGACGGGTCGCCACCAAAACTCGCCGTGTGGCGCCAGACCCAGGCCACCACCGCCGCCATCTGCAACGTGATGTGTTCGACGCTGACCGCCGGACACAAGGCGTAGTTGGGCACCACCACCATAGCGCCGTCGGCATTGAAGGACGGCGCGATGAACGAGTGGTCGGCCTTGTCCAGCGAACGCCAGTAGCCGCCGTGGATGAACACCAGCACCGGCGCGCCGGTCTTCGCAGCGGGCGCTGTGGCGGGGAAGACATCGAGCGTTTCGCCAGCACCTTCGCCGTATCGCAAGTCGAGCCTGGCATCGGCTGCGCCCGCGCGCGCCAGCGCCGACGCCTGCGTCCAGCCTGCCATCACCTGCGCATGGTTGGGCACGCGGGCGCGGTTGTTGTACTGGGCGTCAAGCCAGGCGGGGTCGTGGCGCGGTCGCATGGGCGGGCTCCGGCGGTTGCAAGGCGCGGCATGTTAATCGCCGGCCCGCAGAGCCCCGTGAACGCGGTGATAAACTTTGCAGCGCGTGTGGGGGGGTAGCTCAGCTGGGAGAGCGTCGCGTTCGCAATGCGAAGGTCGGGAGTTCGATCCTCCTCCTCTCCACCACCCGGCCATTCAAGGGCTTGCGGCGAAGTGAAAGTTTGTCCCGCAGCCTCAGTGCGCTGAACGCCCCGGAACTGTTGCACCCCGTTTGTGGCGTCAGTCAAGCAGTGGCGCGGCCTGCAGCAAGGTGGCAAGCGCCAGGCACAGCGTCGTGGTGTTGTGCCTGGCCGGTGCGCTGCTGACGCAGACCACGCTGTTCATCTCGATCGCTGTGCCCGGCTTCCCGCGCTCGGCGAAACTGCTGTTGGTCCTGGTCCTGGTCCTGGTCCTGGTCCTGGTCCTGGTGCTGGTGCTTCGCGGCACCGCCAGCCTGTATGGCGTGATGCTTGGCGCGACGGTGTTCATGACCATGCACCACTTGCTGGCCGGCCTTCAGCCGCAGTGCTGGCAGTGCTGGCAGTTCTGGCTCGGCCTGGTGCTGATCTTCGTGGTGCTGTTTGCATGCGCCGGCATCATGGGTGCGCTGCGCCGCCTGGCCAGGCGCTTCAACATCGAACAGGGGCGAGCATGACGATTGCCTTGCAGACCCGAAGCCGGGTCAAGAAGTTCGGTAGCTTCGGGGTCACGAACGATGCCGCGCTCAAGGTCAGCGCCAGCGCGCGTCACGCCTTGATCTGCCCCAACGGGGCGCGCACGACGACCTGGATCAACCTGCTGGCCGGCTTCCTCGCGCCGACCTCGGGTTCAGTGTCACTCAGTGGTGAAGAGGTCACGCAGGTCTGGCAGCACCGGCGCGTGAAGCGTGGGATGGCGTGCCGACAGGCCAGAGCCGCGAGCGGTTCGAGACGACTGCACAACTGCCGCGCAGTGTGACCGTCGTGCTGATGTTCATCAGGGCCCAAGCAATGTGCTGGCGGCTGCCCCCTGTTTGCTCGACCGCTGGCTGAGCGTGGCCGCGCACTGGATCGTTAGGATGCAGCCATGAGCGACAAAGGTAGCGACACCAGTTCCAACTCTCAAGTGCTGGTCGCCGGTGGCGGCATCGGTGGCATCGCGGCGGCACTCGCGCTGGCGCAGCGTGGCTTTGCCGTGAAGGTGCTTGAGCAAGCACCGCAGCTTGGCGAGATCGGCGCCGGGCTTCAGGTCGGACCGAACGGCTTCGCTGCCTTCGACGCGCTCGGCATCGGTGAATTCGCCCGCGCCCGTGCGGTCTATACCGACGAGATGGTGATGCTCGATGCGCTGGATGAAACCACCGTCGGCCGCATCCCCACCGGCAAGGCCTTCATCCAGCGCTTCGGCAACCCCTACGCGGTGATCCACCGCGCCGACGTACACAGCTCGCTGCTCGAAGGCGCGCAGGCCAGCGGCCGCATTGAAGTGTCCACCTCGACGCAGGTGCATCGCGTCGAGCAGGACGACGCGGGGGTCACGGTGTTCGACGCCAAGGGCGGGCAGCACCGCGGCGTTGCGCTGATCGGTGCCGACGGCGTCAAGTCGGCGGTGCGCCGTCAGTATGTCGGCGACGAGGCGCGCGTTTCGGGCCACGTCGTCTATCGCGCGGTCATCGACAAACAAGACTTTCCCGCCGATCTGCAGTGGAACGCCGCCGCCATCTGGGTCGGTCCGAATTGCCACCTGGTGCATTACCCACTGCGCGGCGGCGAGCAGTACAACGTGGTCGTTACGTTCCACAGCCGGGAAATAGAAGAGTGGAGCGTGCGCCTGGGGCATCGCGAGGAAGTGCTGAGCTACTTCGAAGGCATCTGCGCCAGGGCCCGCCAACTGATCGAGCTGCCCAAGGACTGGACCCGCTGGGCCACCGCCGACCGCGAGCCGATTGCGCAGTGGAACCATGGTCGCGCAACCCTGCTGGGCGACGCGGCGCACCCGACGCTGCAGTACCTCGCGCAGGGTGCCTGCATGGCGATGGAGGACGCGGTCACGCTGGGCGAGGCGCTGCGCGTGAACGACAACGACTTTGCGAAGGCCTACGCGCTGTACCAGCGTTCACGCGTGGCCCGTACCGCACGCATCGTGCTGTCGGCGCGCGAGATGGGGCGCATCTTCCACGCCAAGGGCGTCGAACGCCTGGTGCGCAATGAACTGTGGAAGGGCCGCTCACAAGAACGCTTTTATGACGCGATGGAGTGGCTCTACGGCTGGAAGGTCGAAAATTGTCTGGCCGCCTGAACCCCAAGGAGAACAGCATGAGTGAACTGGGCCGTCTCGAAGATCTACCCCCCGACTATGTCGCTGCACTGCGGGCGCAAAACCTGGTGCCGCTGTGGCCCAGCCTGCGCGGCGTGCTGCCGCCGGGCAAGCCGCCGCTCAACACCCGCGCCACGCATTGGCCCTACGCGGTGATCCGGCCGCTGCTGTTGAAAGCGGGCGAACTGACGCCGATCGAGAAGGCAGAGCGCCGCGTGCTGGTGCTGGCCAACCCCGGGCATGGGCTGGACAAGATGCAGGCCAGCGCAGCCATGTATTTGGGCATGCAACTGCTGCTGCCGGGTGAATGGGCGCCGTCGCATCGCCACACGCCCAATGCAGTGCGCATGGTGGTCGAGGGCACCGGCGCCTGGAGCACGGTCGATGGCGAGAAGTGCCCGATGCATCGCGGCGACCTGATCCTGACGCCCACCGGCCTGTGGCACGAGCACGGCCACGACGGCAACGAGCCCGTGGTCTGGCTCGACGTGCTCGACCTGCCGCTGGTCTATTACATGGAAGCCAGCTACCACGTCGATGGCGGGCGCCAGAAGGTGCTGCCCACGCATGGCGAACGGGCCTATGCGCGCGGCGGCCTGGTACCCACCCCCGTGTTCGAACGCTCGCGCAGGGCCTACCCGATGCTGCGCTACCCCTGGGCTGATGCACGCGGGGCGCTCGAGTCATTGGCTGCCGACCAGCCGGATCTCGAAGCGGTGCAGCTCACCTACACCAACCCCGAGACCGGCGCACACGCCGAGAACATCCTCGGCTTCTACGCATTGATGCTCCGGCCCGGGCAGACGCTGCGCCTGCCGGTGCGCAGCCCGGCGATGGTCTTCCACCTGATCGAGGGCGGGGCCAGCGTGCAGATTGAAGCGCAGCGCTTCACACTCGCCGAAGCCGACACCTGCTGCGCGCCCGGCTACACACCGGTCACGCTGGCCAACACCTCTTCCAACGCGCCAGCCTTCCTCTTCATCGCCGACGAAACACCGCTGCACACCAAGCTGGGTGTGTTCGAGATTCGAGACTGAATTCGCACCCCACAAGAACCACACCATGACCACGACTTAGTGGTCGCTTTCACAAATACGGCCACATGAAATCGCGTCTTTCTCCGCCATGCGTCGTTGCCCACCCTTGCCGCACGCTGAGTGCGGCTGCGGGTGTGCGCCTAGCCTGGCGAAGAAATCCGTCGATTTCATTTTGTGACCGTATTTGTGAAAGCGACCACTTAGCTCTGGAACCCGCCGCCGGTGTATTCGCTGTGGGTGCGCGGCAAGACCGAGCGAGCGCCCGTCAACCGCATCTTTCTGGTCGGCCGCAACCACCACGCCCATGCGGTTGAGATGGGCCGCCCCGTGGACAAGCGTGTCGAGGTGCCGTTCTACTTCACCAAGGCGCCGGGCACGCTGGTCGAGTCCGGCGCCACCGTGCCCTACCCGCCCGGGACCAGCAACTACCACTTCGAGATGGAGCTGGTGCTGGCGATTGGCAAGCCCGGGTTTCGGGTCTCGCAAACCGACGCCGCGTCGCTGATCTACGGCTATGCCTGCGGCCTGGACATGACGCGGCGCGACCTGCAACTCATCGCGCGCGAAAGGGCCGGCCCTTGGACCTGGGCAAGGACGTTGAGCAGTCGTCGGCACGCCCGAAGGCGTGGGCCCGGTCCTGCCGGTTCAGCGCATCGACGGCCGCATCGAAGGCGTGGGCACGATCGTCTTGCACACCGGCCCTGCCGAATGAGGCTGTGGATGAAGCGGGTCAACTTGTTCCGCAGTGGTGCATCGCGCCGGCTGCGCATTGCGCTCAACTCAAAGGCCAGGTTGTTGACTGTGTCGGCGTCGATTTGCGCGCCGAACGGCCCATCCATGACGGCCCACCCATGACAGCCCGCCACGTCAACCCATCTTCACCGCCGTGCCGCTGACCGTCACCATCATCATGCCGTTGGCCTCGCCCATCACGGCGTAGTCGAAGTCCAGGCCCACCACACCGTCGGCGCCCAGTTCTTTGGCCGCATCGATCAGGTCTTCCAGCGCGGCATCGCGCGCGCCCGATAACGCACGTTCGTAGCCACCGGCGCGGCCACCCACCACGTCGCGCACGCTGGAGAACATGTCGCGGAAGATGTTGGCACCGATGATGGCTTCGCCGTTGACCACGCCCACGTACTGCGCGATGCGCGGTGCATCGCCTGCCGGCACGATGGTGGCGAGGAAAAAGCTGCTGTCCTTCTTTGAAAACCAGCCCATGGCGGACTCCCGGTTGTTGACGTGGATGAAGCGAATGTCGGTGCAGCGGACGATAGCCGCGCAAGAGTGTCACCGTTGCCCCCGGTGCTAAGCTGCGGCCCCGCTGCAACAAGCGCCATCGCCCACGGAGACCCAATGCCCGGCCTGCTGCCCCACGTCGATCCCGACGGCCTGCTTGAATATTCGGTCGTCTATACCGACCGCGCGCTCAACCACATGTCGGCCAAGTTCCAGGGCGTCATGCGCGATATCTCCAGCGTGCTGAAGGAGGTCTATCACGCGCGCTCGGCCATCGTGGTGCCGGGCAGTGGCACCTTCGGCATGGAAGCCGTGGCGCGGCAGTTTGCAACAGGCAAGCAGACCCTCGTCATCCGCAACGGCTGGTTCAGCTACCGCTGGACCCAGATCATCGAGATGGGCGGCATTTCCGCCGATCACACCGTGCTGAAGGCACGCCCCGTGGCAGCCGGTCGGCAGATGGCCTTTGCGCCCGCGCCCATCGCCGAGGTGCAGGCGGCCATCCGCGCGCAGCAGCCCGACGTGGTGTTTGCCCCGCATGTCGAAACCGCCGCCGGGCTGCTGCTGCCCGACGACTATTTGCGTGCCGTGGCCGACGCCGTGCATGAGGTCGGCGGCCTCTTCGTGCTGGACTGCATTGCCAGCGGCGCGATATGGACAGACATGCAGGCCACGGGTGTGGACGTGCTGGTCAGCGCGCCGCAAAAGGGCTGGAGCGGCTCACCCTGCTGCGCCTTTGTGATGCTGAGCGACCGTGCGCGCGCCGCGATCGACGGCACCACCAGCACGAGTTTTGCGGCCGACCTGAAGAAGTGGCTGCAGATCATGGAAACCTATGAAGGCGGGGGCTACGGCTACCACGCCACGCTGCCCACCGATGCACTGACCATCACGCGCGATGTGATGCTGGAAACGCGCGCCTACGGCTTCGAGAAAGTGCGCGCCGAGCAGTGGGACCTGGGCCGCAAGGTGCGCGCACTGCTGGCCAGCCACGGCCTGAAGAGCGTGGCCGCAGAAGGCTTCCAGGCGCCGGGTGTGGTGGTGAGCTACACCGACGACGCCGGCCTGCACAGCGGCAAGTCCTTCCTTGGTGAAGGCCTTCAAACCGCTGCCGGCGTGCCGCTGCAGTGCGACGAGCCGGCAGACTTCAAGACCTTCCGCAACGGCCTCTTCGGGCTGGACAAGCTGCACGATGCAGACCGGGCGGTGGCGCGGCTGGATGCAGCACTGGGCCGCATCCTGGGTGCGCAGGAGCGCGCGGCGGCTTGAGGCAACCCTGATCAAGTCCCTCGCAGTTCTTGCGCCTGGCAGCCTGCAAGGCTTGGTTCCATGGATCTGATCGTTGCCCGGCCCGAGGGCCTGTACTGCAGCGCAGGCGACTTCTACATCGACCCGTGGAAGCCGGTGGCGCGCGCCGTCATCACGCACGCGCATTCAGACCACGCGCGCAGCGGTCACGGCAGCTATCTCGCCCACACCCACAGTGAAGGCACGCTGCGCACGCGCCTCGGTCGTGACATCAACTTGCAAACGCTGTCCTATGGCGAGGCCATCACGCACCATGGCGTGAAACTCTCGCTGCATCCGGCCGGCCATGTGCTGGGCTCGGCGCAGGTGCGGCTTGAATACAGTGGCCGCGTCTGGGTCGCGTCTGGCGACTACAAGACGCAGGCCGACGGCACCTGCCCGCAGTTCGAGCCGGTGCTTTGCGACACCTTCATTACCGAATCAACTTTCGGCCTGCCGATTTACCACTGGCCGACGCAGCAGGCGTTGAACGCAGAGATCAACGACTGGTGGCGGCGTAATGCCGATGCGGGGCGCGCGTCGGTGCTGCTGTGTTATGCCTTCGGCAAGGCGCAGCGCATCTTGCACGGCGTTGACGCCAGCATCGGCCCGCTCGTCATGCACGGCGCTGTCGAGCCGCTGAACGCGGTGTGAACGGGCGCACCAGTTCGGGCCGCTTGCTGCGCAGCACCAAGATGCCGCCGCAGACGATCACGAAGGCGAGCAGCGTACCGATCGACACCAACTCACCGAGCAACGCGATCGGGAAGAGACCCGCGATCAACGCCGCCACGCCACCGGTGATGATCGTGGCGATCCACGGTGTGCCGAACTTGTGGTGCACCTTTCCGAAGACCTTTGGCAGGAGGCCGTCGCGCGACATCGCGTAGAAGATGCGCGGCTGACCCATGAGCATCACCAG
>JANNGN010000224.1:0-8690 GCA_031403895.1 Rubrivivax sp.
CCTGGAGTGCAAGCAGCCCGTCATCGACGCCGTCATCCAGCAGCAGCAGCCCTGGCGTGAACGCGCCGAGAGCTACCTGGCCAACCCGAAGCAGGTGCACTGGATCGTGGAAATGGGCACCGAGCGCGCGCGCACGGTGGCGCGCCAAACGATGAAAGAGGTGCGCTCGGCCATCGGTCTGAACTACTGAACTTGACGCAACATGCAACTGCAAACCATCGAACTCCATCCGGCTGCCGAAGCCACCGCCACCATCATCATCCTGCACGGCCTGGGCGCCGACGGCACCGACTTCCTGCCGATGGCCGACGAGCTGAAACTCGGCGCGATAGGCCCCGTGCGCTACCTCTTTCCGCGCGCACCGGTGCGGCCGGTCACGCTCAATGGCGGCCACCCGATGCGCGCCTGGTACGACATCCTGGGCACCGACCTCGTGCGCGGCGAAGACGAAGCCGGGCTGCGCGAGTCCTTCGCCGGCGTGCAGCAGTTGATCGACCGCGAAGTGGCGCGTGGCATGCCGGCCAGTCGCATCGTGCTGGCCGGCTTTTCACAGGGCTGCGCCATCACGCTCGGTGCCGGCCTGCGCCACCGCGAAAGGCTGGCGGGCCTGGCCGGGTTGTCGGGCTACCTGCCGCTGGCCGCCACCACCGCCACCGAACGCCACGATGCCAACGTCCTAACGCCCATGTTCCTGGCCCACGGCCGCAATGACGGCATGGTGCCGCTGGCGCGCGGCATCGCGGCGCGCGACCTGCTGCAGGGCCTGGGCCAGCCGATCGAGTGGCACGACTACCCGATGGAGCACAGTGTTTGCGTGGAAGAAGTGCAGGCGCTGCAGAAGTGGCTGCTGAAGGTGCTGCAACCCGCCTGAATTCCCCGCCGGCAGCAGCCCGCAACCCATTGCGCTATGGTCGCGTCCCCCAACCACAAGAGGATGTTCGCTGTGCCCCAATTCGCAACCCTGACCCTGGCCGCCCTGCTTACTTTCGCACCGCTGGCCCACGCCCAGGTGCCCATGGCCAAGGGCCAGGCGCCCGGCTGGTACCGCATGATGCTGGGCAGTTTCCAGGTCACGGCCCTGTCTGACGGCACCGTCGCGCTGCCGGTGGACAAGCTGCTGACGCAGGTGGCGCCGGCACGCGTTGAAAGCCTGCTCGCCCGGTCCTACCTGAAGGCGCCGGTGGAGACATCGGTCAACGCCTACCTGATCCACACCGGCGCCAAGCTGGTGCTGATTGACGCCGGTGCGGCGGGTCTGTTCGGCCCCACGCTGGGCAAGATGCTGATGAACCTCAAAGCCGCCGGCTACCAGCCCGAGCAGGTCGATGAGATCTACATCACCCACATGCACCCCGACCACGTCGGCGGCCTGGCGGCCGACGGCAAGATGGTGTTTCCGAACGCCGTCGTTCGCGCCGACATGCGCGAAGGCGGCTTCTGGCTGAAGCAGGAAAACCTGGACAAGGCGCCCGCCGACGCCAAGGGCTTTTTCCAGGGCGCGATGGCCTCGCTGAACCCCTATGTGGCGGCCGGCAAGCTCAAGCCTTTCGATGGCGAGACCGAACTCGTACCCGGCATCCGCGCCATCCCTGCGCGCGGCCACACGCCCGGGCACACGGTTTATGCCGTCGAAAGCCAGGGCAACAAGCTCGTCGTCTGGGGTGACCTGATGCACGTCGCGGCGGTTCAGTTCGCCATGCCGTCGGTCACGATCCAGTTCGACAACGACGCCAAGGCTGCGGCGCCGCAGCGCCAGAAGCACTACGCCGACGCCGCGAAGAAGGGCTACTTCGTGGCGGTGGCGCACGTTTCGTTTCCCGGCATCGGCAAGCTGCGCGCCGACGGCAAGGGCTACGAATGGCTGCCCACCAACTACGTCTCGGCGCCCTGAGGCAATTGGCGGCACAGGCGGCACTGGCCGTGGTCGCAGCCGCTTGCACGGTTCACGCGGCTGAAACACCGCTGCGCGGCACGACCTGGGCAAGCGGTGCCGCAGCCTCACCAAGGCTGCTGCTGGATGCGGTGCAGCCGCGCCTGAGCGGTTACGCGGGCTGCAACCGCATCAGCGCCAGCTTCAAGCTCGACGGCGACCGGCTGGCCTTCAGCGCCATGGTGTCCACACGCCGCGCCTGTGTGCCTGACGACGACGCTGATGAGCGCTTGCTCAAGGTGCTGGCCGAGGTGCGACGCTGGCGCATCGAAAGCGCTGCGCTGCTGCTCTTCAGCGAAAGTGGCGCACCGCTGCTGACCCTGCACGCAGCACCCGGGCGGCCATGACCAGCACGCGCATCGTGTACCCCACGCCGGCATTGCTGGCGGGCTTTCGTGCTGCGCTGGAGCGCGGCTGGTCGGCCGACAACATCCGCGGTGCAGTGGCCGCGTCAGAGACGCTGCAGCGCCTGGACACTGACCCCGCCAGCTACTTCATGACCACCGACGACCCGCAGGCGCTGGGCCCGCCGGTGAAGCTGCCCGACGGCACCCTGCGTGCACGCATCCCGGGTCTGCAGCGCTGGATCTGGGACGCCGGTGACGACGGCCCCGACGGTTTCGCCGGCAGCATCAACCTGCGCTGGATGGCCGCCAACGCTGCGCTGCCGCCGCATGTGCTGGGACACATCGGCTATGCCGTCGTGCCCTGGAAACAACGCCAGGGCCATGCCACGCGGGCGCTGGCGCTGCTGTTGCCGCTGGCGCGCGAGCAGGGCCTGCGCTCGGTCGATATCACCACCGACCCCGAGAACATGCCGTCGCAGAGCGTCATCACGGCAAGCGGTGGCGTGCTGGTGGAACACTTCAACAAAGGCGAGCTCTACGGCCACAAGGCCGGTCTGCGCTTCAGGATCGACCTTGGCTGAGCCCTTGCAGTTTTCGCTGCACGACGACGATGACGGCGACAACGTGCCGGCCGCTGCGGCGCTCGCAGCCAGCCCTGTCAACGTGGTCCGCGTCGATGCCCGCAGCGCCGACGCTGCAAGCGCGCTGGCCGCCCTGCTCAGCGATGCGGTCGAGGGCGGCGCTTCGGTCGGCTTCACGCTGCCGCTGGCACCCGGTGAAGCCAGGGCCTGGGCCGACGGTGTGGTGGCCGCTCTCGGCCCGGGCCTGGTGCTGTGGTTTGCTGAGCATGAAGGTCATGTCGTGGGCACGGTGCAACTCGGCCCTTGCCTGAAGCCCAATGGCCGCCATCGCGGCGACGTGATGAAACTGCTGGTACACAGCCAGGCACGCGGCGCTGGCACCGCGTCCGCACTGATGGCAGCGCTGGAAGCGCACGCCCGCGCCACGGGCTTGACGCTGCTGGTGCTGGACACCGAAGCCGGCTCCACCGCCGAGGCCATCTACCGCCACCAGGGCTGGCGCCACTTTGGCGATGTGCCGGACTTTGCAGTCACGCCCAGCGGCACCCTGCACGCCACGGCCTGCTACTACAAGCCGCTGCGCTGAAGCTTCAGCGCGCTGCTGAAGCGGGCAGCGGCGCCACGATGACGGTCGCCGTGCCACCCACACAGTCGGCGGTCTGCCCCGCCGCGCAGCGCGCCGCATCGGGTGTCGCGACCGGCCCGTGGCGCCTGGACCCGGCTGGCGGTGACATTACATAGACCAGCACCGTGGCCGATGTCGCCAGCGCAAGCACCAGGATCAGCAAGCGGCGACGCCACGGAAATCTGGGAAAGGGGTCGGGTTCGAACAAGGCGTGGTGCAGAGGAAAGTGCGGCCTGCAAATGACGATGGAGCTGCACTATCGCACTACCGCTGCGCACCGGGCTGCGCATGCCCTCAGGCGCTGAACAGCAGCCTGTCGCGCAGCTTGTGCAGACCGTTGCAGTGCGCGTCCGAGCACGGCTTTTCAACGGGGCGCTGCTGCTGCGGCCATGCTGGCGCCATCGGCGAAATGGGGGGGATGCGGCCACTTGTGGCCACTTGTGGCCAATTGTGGCCGCTTGAGGCAGCGCACTTTGCCAACGGGCGTGAAGGCGTTGCGGCTCAGGCGAAGCGGCCCTGCAGGAACCAGTGCGGTTCACCCGGCGCGTTCAACGCGCTCGGCAGGCGGCCGCGATAGACCCACACCAGCGAGCCGTCTTCGGCCGCCGCGATGAAGTAGTCGCGCGCCACGCTGGCGCCGTCCCACCAGCCGGTTTCAATGCGCTCGGGCCCGCTCACCAGTTGCAGCGGGCGGCCCTGCAGCAGCGGCAGCGCCTCGCGTTCGGCCAGCGGCAGCGGTTCGGGCAGCAGCCACGCCGGGCGGTGCAGTGGCAGGGTCGATGCGGCGGCGGCAGCCAGGGCGGCAGCGAGTGCGGGGGCGTGGGCCGGGCCCGACGCACCACTGCCACCACTGCCCTGCACCGGCACCGGCACCGCCAGGCTGGCGTGTTCGGGGCGGTGGTCGGCCACCGGCACCAGGTGCTGCACCTGCGCATCACCCAGGCGGGCGCGCAGGCGTTCCAGCAGCCGCGTCAGGCCTTCTGCTTCGCTGGCGCGGGTGGGAAAAAGCTCAGCGTTCGGCAGGTGGCCGGCCACGAGCTGGTTGCAGTGCAGCTGCAGGTCGAGCGTGGGTGCGATCAGTTGCAGCCGTGCCAGGCGTTCGCGCAGCAGGCTTTGCAGATGGCCAGCGTCGAGCGCGGGTTCAGCGAGTTCGATGCGCAGTTCAGTCGCCGGCGTGGCGCTGTGGCGGGCCCGCTCGTGCAGCATGCGCAGCGTGAAGGCCGCCACGCGCGCATGCCGCGCCTGCGCCCACGCCACCAGCCGCGCCAGCAGCACGCTGGCGCCGTGCAGCACCTGTTCGGTGGTGTCGGCGCGGGCGAAGAGTTCAAGCCGGCTGTCAAAGGCGGCGGGCAATTCCAGCCAGCGCCGCGGGTCGGCCTGCAGGCCGAGGGCGCGGTCGAGATCGTCGAGCAGGCCGGCACCGAAGCGGCGCGCCAGGCCGGTGCGCGGCAGCGCGCGCAGGTCGGACAGGGTGTGCAGGCCCATGCCTTGCAGCGCGTCCCAGTGTTCGCGGCCAGGGCCGAGCAACCACACGGGGGCTTCGACCAGCAAGGCCTGCAACGCCGGCAGGCGTGTGGCGTGTACACCCAGCACCAGGTCGCCCCGGCCTGTTGGTGCCTTTGGAAACCACTGCGCCAGCAGCGCCGCACCCAGCGCAGTAGGCGCAGCGGCCATCTGCACGCGGTGGCCCAGCGGCGCCAGCGCGGCCTGCAGTTGCTGCTGCAGCGCGGCCAGGCCACCGAAGAGGCGCAGGCTGGCCTGCACGTCCAGCAGCACGGTCTGCGCGTCTTGCTGCGTGACGGCCGGCGTGAAGGCCAGCGCCGCGTGTGCCGCGGCCTGCAGCGCCGCCGCTTCGCGGCCGGCGTGGCTGTCGCCGATCAGCAGGTCGGCCACCAGCGCCAGCGCGGTGGCGCGTTTGATGCCGGGGCGCAGGCCGCGTTCAGCCGCCGCCGTGTTGACCTGGCTGACGCGGTGATCAGCCAGCAAGGCCACCGGGCGTGTGGCGTCAGTCGGCGGCAGCGTGGCACAGAAGGCTTCCAGCGGCAGCAAAGGCAGGTGCAGGGCAAGCCAGAGCATGGCGGGCGGGGGCGGTGTCATGGGCGATTCAGGCAGTTGCGCTCAAGACGGTAGTTATGCCATTTTTCAGGGCAAGGAATATGCCATCTCGTAGAAGTGTTTGCCGTCCGTGATGCGGATCTCCAGCCGCCCCTGCAACCCCGCCAGTTCACCGCTGCCGGAGTCGGGCACCACCGTGATGCTGAGCTGCTTGTCGCCCCGGTTCATGAGCCCGCTGTGCTGCAGCACGAAGCTGCCCGCGCGGCCGTGCAGCGTGCCGGTGACGTGCTCGATGGCCACATAGCCGGCCGAGCCTGCGGTGGGCGTGACGGCGCTGAGCATCTGGCCCGAAGCCGTGGCCTGCAGGTCGCCTTGGTACTTCTTGCTCAGCAGCAGGCGGCCGAGGTTTGCGCCGGGTGTGGGGTTTTCGTCGGCGGCGGGCTGCGGCTGCATCTGCACCTCGAAAGCGCCGCTGGCGTGGTGGGGTGTCATGGGGAAGTCCTTTCAAGGATGAAGATCAAAACGGCTGCGCATCGGGCTGTGCATTCGGCTGCCCGATCTGGACTGCAGGCTGCACCGTTGCCATCACTGTTTCCATCACCGGCGCCGCCAGACGCAAAGCCCGCGCCAGCGCAGGTGCCGACAGCACCGGCGCCAGCGCCAGGGTGACCGGCGTGGCCAGTGGCGGGCCGCGGCGCTTGAGCAGCAGCACGCGCAGCAGGTCGGGCCCGGCGCTGGCCAGCAGCAGGCGCAGCGGGGCGGGGCTCAAGCGCGCGCGCTCTTGCGCGTCGCGCAGCAGAAAGACCGGGCCGTCGTGCGCCTGCGCGGCCAGTTGCAGGCGGCGCAGCGCGTCGGTCGGCAGCCGCGCCGGCAGCCAGGCCAGCGCGGCGCCCAGGTGGCCGCTCTTGAGCGCGTGCTCCAGCGCCCACAGGATGTCGGCGGCCGGCAGCTTGCTGCGCGCGGGGGCTTTGAGCGCCTGCCGCGAGCGCACCACCACCAGCTGCCGCACGTCGATGCCCAGCGCCGACAGCGCCCAGGCACAGGGCGCGGCCGGCGGGTCGAACCACATCACGCCGCGCTGCTGGCGCTGCAGTGCGCCCAGCACGGGCGCCAGCAGGCGCAGTTCACCGACGCCGGCATGCGGCAGCAGCAGTTCGCTCAGCACACCCGGCGGCCAGCCGCCGCCGGGCAGTTGCGCGTCGAGTTCGGCGTAGCCGCTGGTGGCCACTGCGGCACCCGCCTGGCGCGGCGCCCCACCCAGCTGGTGCGCGCGCCACAGCGCCGGGTGCAGGTCTTCCAGCGCCCGTGCAGGGCGGCCAGCAGCAGCCGCCGCCGCCGACGACGACGACGACGACGACGAAGCAGTAGCAGTAGCAGCAGCAGCAGCAGAAGCAGCATGGGCAGCGCCATGAAGAGCGGCATGGGCGACAAATTGCGCGGGGGAAAGCATCACCAGAATACTGTACGTCCATACAGTTTTTTCAGCAAGCACCGGCGCCGATTCAGATCAAGGCTGCAGGCTCTTTTTAGCCAGCAAGGCCGGCGTGCGCGGCCAGCCGACAGGGCCGAACCAGGCGCCGCCCGCCACCGCCGCCGCGTTGACCAGCCCATACACGCCCAGCGCCACGGCCTGCGCGATGAAGACCTGCGTCAAGCTGCCGCTCGACTGCAGGGCCAGCCAGCCGCCGGCCACCGCCACCGCGAGCCGCACAAGGTTTCCGAGCACCGGCCACAACAGGCGCCCTGCCCCTTGCGAGGCGAAGTACAGCACCAGGCCAAGGCCGAAAAAACCGTACCACGGCCCCACCACGCGCAGGTACTGCGAACCCGCTTCGAGCATCGCCGGGTCGTTGCCGAAGAGCGTCAGCCAGGCGTGCGGGAAAACGGCCGCCAGGAGGCCGATGGTCTCGGCCATCACAAAGCAGATGCCGGCACCGACCCAGGTCGCGCGCAGGGCCCGTTCACGCTGCCCGGCACCGATGCAGGTGCCGACCATCGCCACCAGCGGCGCCCCCAGGCCGAACACCAGCGGCACGAGCAGGTATTCCAGCCGCGACGCGGTGCCGTAGCCTGCGATGGCGCCGGTGCCGAAGTGGCCCACCAGCGCGGTGCCGAAGCCGATGACGAGGTTGGTCGCGACGGTGGACACCGCGCCCATCAGCCCCACGCGCAGGATGTCGCGAAACAGCACCCAGCGGTACGGCACGCCCACCCATGCCGGGCGCAACACGCTGCGGCCCGAGCACAGGTAGGCGGCCTGCACCGCGCTGCCCACGGCATAGAACAGCAGCAGCGCCAGCGCGCCACCGGCAATGCCCAGCCCCGGCAGCGGCCCCCAGCCGAAGATCAGCAGCGGCGACAAGGGGATCAGCACCACCGTGCCGGCGACGCTGACGAAAGCCGGCACCGCCATGTTGCCGGTGCCCCGGATCACCGCCGACAGCGAATTGAAGACCCACACCAGCACGGCACCGGCAAAGACCCAGTTCGAGTAGCTCAGCGCGGCGTCCAGCGCCGCACCGGTGCCGCCCATGCGGCTGTACAGCCAGCGCCCGCCGCCCAGCATCAAGACCATGAACACGAGGCCGAAGCCGACCGCGATCAGCAGCGCGTGCAGCACCAGCGCATTGGCGTCGGCCCGGCGCTGCCCGCCCAGCGCCCGCGCGATGGCCGACGCGATGCCGCCGCCCATGGCACCGGCCGATGTCATCTGCATCAGCATCACGAGCGGGAAAACAAGCGCCATGCCGGCCAGTGCGTCGGTGCCGAGCTTGCCGACGAAGTAGGTCTCGATCAGGCCCACCGCCGCCTGCGCCAGCATCACCAGCACGTTGGGCGCGCCCAGCCGCAGCAGCGTGCGCGCGATGGGTGCTTCCAGCAGTTGCCGCGTGCGCGGGTCGAGTGGCGGCGCGGGCGCTGCCGTCATGCCGCCCCTGCCAGTTTCAAGCGCACGATCTTCGCTTCCTGGATCGGCAGGTGGATCAACGCCGCGCCAATGGCCAGCACGATGTCAGCGGCCCAGATCCAGTCGTAGCTGCCGGTGGCTTCGAACACCTTGCCCCCAAGCCACGCACCCCGGAAGCCGCCGACCTGTTGCGTCAGCATGACGATGCCGAACAGGGTGGCCATGTGGGCAGTGCCGAAGAACTTGG
>JANNGN010000225.1:0-3406 GCA_031403895.1 Rubrivivax sp.
GACGCCACTGCAGTCATCGAACGCCTGCGGCCGTCGATTCCAGAGCCTTTCGGGGGACTGGCTGACCTCGACTTCGCACCGAGAATCGCCGACACCGTCACCCTCTCGACCTTCCACGGGTGCCCCCCCGAGGAAATCGATCAGATCACCCGCCATCTGATGACGCGGCACGAAGTCGACCAGCGCCAGCAGGTGGCCTGAGCTTTCACCGCCCAGGCACCAGCCGCGCGCCGCCAGTTCTTCCAGCACGTAGCGGTCACCCACCTTGGCGCGCACCATCTGCACACCGCGCCGCGCCAGAGCCTGCTCGACCGCCATGTTCGTCATCAGCGTGCCCACCACGCCCTGCACCGGCCGTTGCTGGGCCATGCGGTCCATCGTCATGACGTAGAGCAGCTCGTCGCCGTTGAAGAAGCGGCCCTGGGCGTCAACCATCTGCAGGCGGTCGGCATCGCCGTCGAGCGCGATGCCGTAGTCGGCACGGTGCTCGGCCACTGCTGCCAGCAGCGCCTGTGGCGATGTGGCGCCGACGCCGGCGTTGATGTTCAGGCCGTCGGGGCTGCAGCCGATCTTCACGACCGAAGCGCCGAGTTCATGAAACACGGCCGGCGCCACGTGGTAGGCCGCGCCATGCGCCGCGTCGATGACGATCTTCATGCCGCGCAGCGACAGGCTGTGTGGCACCGTGCTCTTGCAGAATTCAATGTAGCGGCCGCCGGCGTCGTCCAGCCGGCGCGCCTTGCCCAGGCCTGCCGAATCGGCCCACTTCGGCGCCAGCGTCAGTGCGGCTTCGACCTCGGACTCCCACTCGTCGGGCAGCTTTTCACCGCGTGCCGAGAAGAACTTGACGCCGTTGTCGGCGAATGCGTTGTGCGAGGCGCTGATGACCACGCCCAGGTCCAGCCGCAGTGCGCGCGTCAGGTAGGCCACGCCGGGCGTCGGCAAAGGCCCGCTGAGCAACACATCCACACCCGCCGAGGCAAAGCCGGCTTCGAGCGCGGACTCCAGCATGTAGCCCGAGATGCGCGTGTCCTTGCCGATCAGCACCGAAGGCCGCGGTGTCGTGCGGCGCAAGACCTGCCCCACGGCGTGGCCCAGGCGCAGCATGAAGTCTGGCGTGATGGGCAATTCGCCCACCGTGCCGCGGATGCCATCTGTGCCAAAGTATTTTCTGGTCATGGGGGTTCCCTCTTGTTTTCATTTTCCCGCGCCACAGGCCGCAATCGCAGCGCAGGCGGATGGCGTTGTGAGCATTTGTTGGACCTCAATCCACCTCCAGCCGCCCGGTCTGCGCGGCGCGCCAGACTTTCAGCGCATCGACGGTGGCGGCCACGTCGTGTACACGCAGCACCGCAGCGCCCTTGTCCGCAGCGGCCAGCGCCGCCGCCACGCTGGCGGCCAGCCTTTCATGAACCGGGCGGCCCGTGATCAGGCCCAGCGTGCTCTTGCGCGACCAGCCGACGAGCAAGGGCCTGGCAAGCGAATTCAACTCGGCCTGGCGCGCCAGCAGCGCCAGGT
Organism: Rubrivivax sp.; assembly: GCA_031403895.1. Taxonomy (GTDB): domain Bacteria; phylum Pseudomonadota; class Gammaproteobacteria; order Burkholderiales; family Burkholderiaceae_C; genus Rubrivivax. Next base: position 1,519 of record JANNGN010000225.1, read on the forward strand.
TCTGCTGCGCCGTCTTGGCAAAGCCGATGCCCGGGTCGAGCACGATGCGCTGCGCAGCAATGCCAGCGGCGCAGACCTCCGCCAGCCGCGTCGCCAGCGCATCGCGCACCTCGGACACCACGTCGTCGTACTGCGCCAGGCCCGCCATGTCCTGCGGTTCACCGCGCATGTGCATCAGGCAGATGCCCGCGCTGGCGTGGGCGGCCAGGCAGTCCAGCGCACCGGGGCGGCGCAGCGAACGCACGTCGTTGATGATGTCCACACCCAGGTCGAGCGCTGCGCGCATGACGGCCGGATCGCTGGTGTCCACCGACACCGGCACACCCAGCGTCACGGCATGCTGCAGCACCGGCAGCACACGGGCCAGTTCTGCCTCCGCGCCCGGTGGCGAAGCACCAGGCCGCGTCGATTCCCCGCCGATGTCCAGCAGCTCTGCGCCTTCGGCCAACAGTTGCTCGCAATGGCGCATGGCGGCGTGCGCTGAAGCGTGGCGTCCGCCATCGAAAAAGGAATCAGGGGTGAGGTTGACGATGCCCATCACGCGGGGCTGCGTCAGGTCGATGCGGAAGCGGGCGGTCTGCCAATGCATGGCCTGGTCCATGAAAAACGGGGCCGCAGCCCCGTGGTGATGTTTGGCGATGCGCTTGGATCAGGCCGCAGCCGGCGCGCTGTCGGTGCCCACCGTCGGCGGGGTGCCACCGGTCTTGGACGCAGAAGGCGTCCAGTCCTTTGGCGCACGCGGGGGCTTGCCGCCCATGATGTCGTCGATCTGCTCGGCGTCGATGGTTTCCCATTCCAGCAGGGCCTGCGCCATGGCGTGCATCTTGTCCTTGTTGCTTTCGATCAGTCTGCGCGCGATGGTGTACTGCTCGTCGATGATGCGGCGGATCACACCGTCAACCTTGCGCATCGTCTCTTCAGACATCGTCGTGGTCTTGGTGATCGAGCGACCCAGGAACACTTCGCCTTCATTCTCTGCATAGACCATGGGCCCGAGCTCGTCGGACATGCCGTAGCGGGTGACCATGTCGCGGGCGATGGCCGTGGCGCGCTCGAAGTCGTTGCTGGCGCCTGTCGTCATCTGGTTCATGAACACTTCTTCGGCAATGCGGCCACCGAAGAGCACGCTGATGGTGGACAGCATGCGTTCCTTGTCCAGGCTGTAGCGGTCGCCTTCGGGCAGTTGCATCGTCACACCCAGGGCGCGGCCACGGGGAATGACAGTGACCTTGTGTACCGGGTCGGTCTTGGGCATCAGGCGCGCCACCAGCGCATGGCCGGCCTCGTGGTAGGCGGTGTTCTTGCGCTCTTCCTCGGGCATGACCATGCTCCTGCGCTCGGGGCCCATCATGATCTTGTCTTTGGCCTTCTCGAAGTCAACCATCTCCACCACGCGGCCGTTGCGGCGCGCCGCAAAGAGCGCCGCTTCATTCACCAGGTTGGCCAGGTCGGCGCCGCTGAAGCCCGGCGTGCCGCGCGCCAGGATGTCGGCGCGGATGTCCTGCCCCACGGGCACCTTGCGCATGTGCACGTTGAGCACGGCCTCGCGGCCCCGCACGTCGGGCAGCGTGACATAGACCTGGCGGTCGAAACGGCCCGGGCGCAGCAGCGCGGGGTCGAGGATGTCGGGCCGGTTGGTGGCGGCCATGACGATGACGCCGAGGTTGGTCTCGAAGCCGTCCATCTCGACGAGCATCTGGTTCAGCGTCTGCTCACGTTCATCGTTGCCGCCACCCAGGCCGGCACCACGGTGGCGACCGACAGCGTCGATTTCGTCGATGAAGATGATGCAGGGCGAACTCTTCTTCGCCTGCTCGAACATGTCGCGCACGCGGGCTGCACCGACGCCGACAAACATCTCGACGAAGTCAGAGCCGCTGATGCTGAA
>JANNGN010000226.1:0-7988 GCA_031403895.1 Rubrivivax sp.
GATCTTGACTGCCACCTGGCGCGCCACGGCCTTGTAGGTGGCCGCAATTTCACCATCGGGGTCGGCCACCACGGTCGGGCGCCCACTGTCGGCCTGCTCGCGGATGCTCATGTTCAGCGGCAGCGCGCCCAGGTAGTCCACCTTGTATTCGGCCGCCATTTTCTTGCCGCCATCGGCGCCAAAAATGTGTTCGGTGTGGCCGCAGTTGGGGCAGCTATAGACGGCCATGTTCTCGACGATTCCGAGGATCGGCACGCCGACTTTCTCGAACATCTTCAGGCCCTTCTTGGCGTCAAGCAGCGCAATGTCTTGCGGCGTGGTGACGATGATCGCGCCCGTCAGCGGCACGCGCTGGCTGAGCGTGAGCGCGATGTCGCCGGTGCCGGGCGGCATGTCGATCAGCAGGTAGTCCAGCTCGCGCCACTGCGTCTGGTTCAGCAACTGGTCCAGCGCCTGCGTGGCCATCGGCCCGCGCCAGATCATGGCCTGGTCGGGTTCGATCATGAAGCCGATGCTCATGACCTGCACGCCGTAGTTTTCCAGCGGCTGGATGGTCTTGCCGTCTTCGCTTTCGGGGCGGCCACTCAGGCCCATCATCATCGGCTGGCTGGGGCCGTAGATGTCAGCGTCGAGGATGCCGACGCTGGCACCCTCTGCGGCCAGTGCCAGCGCCAGGTTGACGGTGGTGGTGCTCTTGCCCACGCCGCCCTTGCCGGAGGCCACGGCGATCACGTTCTTCACCTTCGGCAGCAGTTTCACACCGCGCTGCACCGCGTGCGTGGCGACGCGGGTGGCAAGTTCGACACTGACGTTGGCCACGCCGGCCACGCTGCGCGCGGCGGCGATGAAGGCTTTACGCAGTGCCGGGTGCTGGCTCTTGGCCGGGTAGCCCAGTTCGACCTGGAAGGCGACATCGCCGCCTTCGATGCGCAAGTTCTTGAGCGCGCGCGTAGAGACGAAGTCCTTGCCGGTGTGCGGGTCGAGAACGGTCTTCAGCGCGTCGAGCAGCGCGCTTTCAGTCAGGGCTTGGGGCATGGCGCAGGAAACTCCGGTACGGTGCGGCGGGGCAATCAGAAGTGACAAAGTTTAAGGGCTGGGCGGCGGCCTGCGGCTTGGCAGTGGCTATTCAAGCCGGCGCACGCGGGGCAGCTTTCGTGCGCCCTCGATGTCCAGCACGAAAGTGCCCATCGCCGCGCGCCGAACGGTGACCCTGGGGTCGCGCAGGTAATAGACGGCGCTGCTGTCATCGCTGACCTGCCACAGCTGGCCGTTGGCGAGCCGGATACGGTCGCCCGCGCGCCAACCCTCAAAGAGGCCGCGGATGCTGGAGGCAATTTCCAGCACCGCCTCGTCGGCCCGCTGCAGTCCAAAGCCGAGCGCTGCAAGTTGCGCGGCCGATGCCGATGCGGCAGGGTGTGCAGCAGGCGGTGCAAGGACAGCCAGTGCGCCCAGCGGCAGCGTGTCGTAACAGTTCAGGCGCGCTGCGGCATCGGCCACTGCGCGGCAGCGGCGCAGCGCGCTGTCGTCGGCCCAGGCCGTGCCGGTCAACAAAACAAGGGTCAGGCTCAGCCAGGATGGCGCAGTGCGCATGGTCTGCTCGCAGCGGAAGGTGAATGCGGGAATGTTACGCGGCGAGCGAGTCCCTAGAATCAGCCGCATGACCCGCAAGCTCTTCGTCACCACCGCCCTGCCCTACGCCAACGCGGCCTTCCACATCGGCCACATGATGGAATACATCCAGGCTGACACCTGGGTGCGGCTGCAGCGCATGCTGGGCCACGAGGTGTACTTCGTCTGCGCCGACGACGCGCACGGCGCGGCGATCATGATCGCGGCCGAGAAGGCGGGGCAGACGCCGCAGGAATTCGTCGCCACCATTGCGGCCGGCCGCCAGCAGTACTTCGACGGCTTTCACATCGCCTTCGACCACTGGCATTCCACTGACGCGCCCGAGAACCATGAACTGGCGCGCAGCATCTACCGCGCGCTGCGCAAGAACGAACTCATCGACGTGCGCGAAGTCGAGCAGTTCTACGACCCGCTGAAGGGCATGTTCCTGGCCGACCGCTTCATCAAGGGCGAATGCCCCAAGTGCGGCGCGAGAGACCAGTACGGCGACAACTGCGAAGTCTGCGGCGCGGTCTATGCACCCACCGACCTGAAGAACCCGGTCTCGGCGCTGACGGGCGCAACCCCGGTGCTGCGGTCGAGCGAACACTTCTTCTTCAAACTCTCAGACCCGCGCTGCGTGGAATTCCTGGAATCGTGGACGCAAGACGGCCGCCTGCAGCCCGAAGTGGCGAACAAGGTGCGGGAGTGGTTCAAACGTGACGAGGATGGCCGCGCGGCCTTCAACGACTGGGACATCAGCCGTGACGCGCCCTACTTCGGCATCGAGATTCCGGACGCGCCGGGCAAGTATTTCTACGTCTGGCTCGACGCGCCTTGCGGCTACCTGGCGTCGCTGCAGGCGCACCTCGCCAAGAACTTCGGCAAGACCGGCATCGACCTCGACACCTACCTCGCCGACCCGGCGGTCGAGCAGGTGCACTTCATCGGCAAGGACATCGTCACTTTCCACACCCTGTTCTGGCCGGCGATGCTGAAGTTCAGCGGCCGCAAGGTGCCGGACCACATCCACGTACACGGCTTTCTCACCGTCAACAACGGCGAGAAGATGAGCAAGAGCCGTGGCACTGGCATCAGCCCGCTGAAGTACCTGGAACTGGGCCTGAACCCGGAATGGCTGCGCTACTACATCGCGGCCAAGTTGAGCGCACGCGTCGAAGACATCGAATTCAACGCGGACGACTTCATGGCCCGCGTCAACAGCGACCTCGTCGGCAAATACATCAACATCGCCAGCCGCGCAGCGGGCTTCCTGAGCAAGCGCTTTGCTGGCAGGCTGTCTTCCGACCTCGGCGTGGAAGGCCGTGTGCTGCTCGACGGCCTGCGCGCCCACAGCGACACCGTGCGCACGCACCTGGACGAGCGCGACTTCGGCAAGGGCCTGCGCGAAGTGATGCTGCTGGCCGACCGGGTGAACGAATACGTCGATCGCCACAAGCCCTGGGAACTGGCCAAGCAGCAAGGCATGGACGCTGCGCTGCATGATGTGTGCAGCGTCTGCATCGAAGCCTTCCGCGTGCTCACCATCTACCTGAAGCCGGTGCTGCCGGCGTTGGCGGCGCATGTGGAAGCCTTCCTGCGGATCAAGCCTTTGATGTGGGCCGACGCCGCGCGTGCGCTCGGCCACCACACGATCGGTGACTACAAACATCTGATGCAGCGCGTGGACTCCGTCAAGCTGGAACTGCTCTTCGAAGCCGCTGCGCCCATCGTCGCCGCACCGCCCGGCGGTGAAGCCGTGGCGGCGCAGATCGGCATCACCGATTTCGCCAAGGTTGACCTGCGCATCGCGCGCATCGTGGCAGCGGCTGCGGTGGAAGGCAGCACCAAGCTGCTGCGCCTGACGCTGGACGCCGGTGAGGGGCCCGACCCGCAGGGTCTTCCGGTACACCGCACAGTCCTCAGCGGCATCGCCGCCAACTACCAACCCGAACAACTGGTCGGCAAGCTCACCGTGCTGGTGGCCAACCTGGCGCCGCGCACGATGAAGTTCGGCGTCAGCGAAGGCATGGTGCTGGCGGCCAGCCATGCCGATGAAAAGTCGCATGCGGGTGTGTATGTGCTGGAACCCTGGCCCGGCGCGGTGCCGGGTTTGCGCGTGCGCTGAGCGCGCCCCCCCCCGTAAGCCCAGCGCGGGGCCGGGCGGCCACAATGCACCATGCAACTGCCGGCCCGGTTTCACCCGTTCCGTCCGCGTCTGCTCGACACGCTGCAGGGCTACAACCAGCAGCGCTTCCTGGCCGACCTGGGCGCCGGCATCACGGTCGGCATCGTGGCGCTGCCACTGGCGCTGGCCTTCGCCATCGCCTCAGGCGTGAAGCCTGAACAGGGGCTCATCACCGCCATCGTCGCCGGCTTCCTGATCAGTGCACTGGGCGGCTCGCAAGTGCAGATCGGCGGGCCGGCGGGGGCCTTCATCGTCATCGTGTACGGCATCGTCGAGCGCTACGGCTTCACGAACCTGCTGCTGTCCACCGTGATGGCCGGCATGCTGATGTTCCTGCTGGGCTTTTTCAAGCTTGGGGTGCTGATCCGCTACATCCCGGTGTCGATCGTCATTGGCTTCACGAGCGGCATTGCGGTGCTGATTGCGCTGTCGCAATTGCGTGATGCGATGGGGCTGTCGATTGCCAAGATGCCGGGCGATTTTTTCAGCCAGGTCGGCACCCTGGCGTCGAACATTGGCGGCTTCAACGGCTGGGCGTTTGCCATTTGCCTGTTGTGCGTGGCCGGGTTGGCACTTTGGCCGCGCCTCTTTGCCCCCGGCAAGCCCTTGCCGGCGCAGGTGATGTGGCAGCGGCCACTGCGCTGGGCTTCGCGCCTGCCGGCGCCGATCGTCGCGCTCGTCACGTTGACGCTGGCGGCCTACTACCTGAAGCTGCCGGTCGAGACCATCGGCTCTCGTTTTGGTGAACTGCCGCGTGGCCTGCCGCAGATCGACATGCCGCGCTTGAGCTGGGACAGCGCGCGCCAGCTCACCATCCCCACCATCACGATCGCCTTGCTGGGCGCAATCGAATCGCTGCTGTGCGCGCGCGTGGCCGACAACATGTCCGATCACAAACGCCACGACCCGAACCAGGAACTCATGGCCCAGGGCGTGGCCAACGTCATCACGCCTTTTTTTGGTGGCATTCCCGCTACCGGCACCATCGCCCGCACCGTCACCAACGTGCGCGCCGGTGCCGCCACCCCAATGGCCGGCATCGTGCATGCGGTGGTGCTGCTGTTGATCCTGCTGGTGGCGGCACCGCTGGCCTCGCACGTGCCGCTGGCGGCGCTGGCTGGCATCCTGCTGTTCGTGGCGTGGAACATGTTCGAGGGCCACCAGTTCACGCGCCTGCGGCAGTTCTCGGCCCAGTACCGCACGCTGATGGTGGGAACCTTTGTGCTGACCATCGTGTTCGACCTCACGGTGGCGATGGAAGTGGGCTTGGTGATGGCCTGCGTCTTCTTCATCTGGCGCATGGGCACGCTCTTCAGCGTCAAACCGCATGTGCCGCCCGCCGGCACTGAACTGCCGCCGGGTGTGCAGGTGTTCGAGCTCTACGGTTCACTGTTCTTCGGCGCCGTCGGCAAGATCGAGGCACTGCCCGAACAACTGCCTGCCGGCACGCGCGCCGTGGTGCTGGAGATGCAGCGCCTGGTGTCGCTGGACACCTCGGGCGTGGACGCGCTGGAGCAGTTGCACCGCACGCTGACGCGCCAGGACATCGGCCTCGTGCTGGCGAATGTGAACGACCAGCCGCTGTCGCTGATGCGGCGCTCGGGCTTCGAGGCGATGCTGGGGGCCGAGCACATCGTGCCCAGCATTGCGGCCGCCGTGCGGGGCGAGGCGCCGCTGACTTAGAGGTTTAGCGCCAGGCCAGCTTCAGCGCTACCAGGCGCGCCAGCGCGGCCACCGACGTGTCCAGCGCAGCCTGCCGTCGCGCCGCCAGGTAACCCACCGCAAACCAGGCCTGCGGCTCGGCCAGCGCGCGCTGGCGGTACAGCGCGTCGGCCACCTGCAGGTCGTTGAGCCGGCCCAGCGCGTCCAGCGCGCGCCGCAACGCGCGCAGGAACTGTTCACCCGACTTGCGCTTGCACAGCGGCTGCACGGCCTCAAGCGCGTAGCGCAGGCGCTTGAGACGCTTGCGCAGCAGGTGCTGGTCGTCCACGCTGGCCGACGCAAAGGCCGGCGCGGCGCGGCGCACGCGCCGCCACAAAGGCTGCACGGCGGCCTGCGCGTTGGGCAGCGCATCGGCAGCGCCGGCTTGGGGCGCCGCGCACATCGCCAAGGTCCGCAGCAACAAGGCGTTGAAGCTGATGCTGCGCACGATCTCGTCCGGGCTCACGCCAGGCGCAGGCGCTGCAGGCGGCAGGGGCGGCGCGCCGGCTGCGGCCAGCGCGGGCAGCAGCGTCTGCGCAATGACGTCGGTGTCGCGCGCCGCGCCCAGCAGGCCGAAGGGTTCGCGCCAGTCAGCCTCCAGCGCCAGGGCTGCCGATGGGTCGGCGGACCAGTCCGCAAACACACGCAAGGCGGTGCGCTGGCGCCGCAGCGCCACGCGCAGTTGGTGCAGGTGCTCGGGCGTGGCGCTGCCGGACGCGATCTCGGCGGCGTTGGGCAAGGCTTGCGAGAGCGATGTGCCCAGCATATGGGCCAGCGCTGCTTCCGGCCCGACGCTGGCGGGCAATGCCGAGGGCAAAGCCTTCACGGCCGGCACCTGGTCCAGGCCCTGCGCCAGGCGGTAGCCGCGTTCGGACTTGGTGCGCACGTCCCACCACAGGCCGAAGCGCTGCGACCAGCGCCGGGCCAGGTCCAGCAGCGCCGCGCTCGGGCCGGTGATCAGCTCGAATTCGATCTCGTCGATGACCCCGCGCTGCCCGCCAGCGATGAGGTGGCCACGGTCATAGGCCAACTCGATAAGCGCGCCACCGTGACGCACACGCCGGTGCAGGCGCCGGATGTCGGTGCGGTAGATCGGCTGCAGCGCTGCGCCGTCGCCCAGGGTCTTGAGCAGCGCCAGCAGCCGGTCCCCGGCTGGCGTGCCAGCGTGGCGCGCGGCATCCAGCAGCGGCACACCGGCCTGTGCTGGCAGGCGCACCTCGTGTTCCAGGCGCTGCATGAGGCCGTCGCCGCGGCCCTTCAGCGTCTGCACCCAGACCCGGCCCTCCTTGCGCAGGCGCAGGGCCATGCCGGCCGCTGCCAGGTCGCGCGCTGGCGTGTCGGCATACACGGCCTGCAGACGGGTGGTGACGGCCGTGCGGGTGGCCACCGCCTTGAACACGGCATCGCGACTGGCGGCAGGGATCTGGAACTTGAGTTCGGTTTCGATCATGGGCTGGCCCGCAGCCCGGCGCACGGTGTTCGGTGCATGGGTTCCCCCGCTAAACTCAGGCGCTGGATTCTGCCCCTGACATCGGTCCCACCATCACCCCACGCGAGCCATGCCTTTTTTCTGGAAGCCCTACACCTCCGACGTCACGAACTTCATCGAAACGTTGAAGGCGAAGAAGCCGACGCTCGAAGCCGAGCAGCGCGCCGGCCGCGCCCTGCTGTGGGACCGAACGCTGGACCGCAGCAGCCAGGCCGAATGGTCAGACGCCGCAGTGCCGCAGCAGGGCTATGTCTATCAGACCAAGCAGCGCCCCTGAAGCCGCGCCGGGCAACGGCCATGCACCTTCAAGAACTGGCCCAGGAAGCGGCCGAGCCACAGCCTGAGGTGGTGGACCAGATCGCCGTTGCGCGCCTGTACGGCGAGCCCTTGTTCCGCCTGCCGCAGGACCTGTACATCCCGCCGGATGCGCTGGAGATCTTCCTCGAAGCCTTCGAGGGCCCGCTCGACTTGCTGCTGTACCTGATCCGGCGCCAGAACTTCAACATCCTCGACATTCCGCTGGCCAGCGTGACGCGCCAGTACCTGGAATACGTCGATCAGATCCGCAAGCACAACCTCGAACTCGCCAGCGAATACCTGCTGATGGCGGCGATGCTGATCGAGATCAAGTCGCGCATGCTGCTGCCACCAAAGAAGAGCGCCGACGGCGGTGAACCCGAAGACCCGCGCGCCGAACTCGTGCGCCGGCTGGTGGAGTACGAACAAATCAAGCTCGGCGCGGCCAAGTTGAATGCGCTGCCGCTGATCGGGCGCGACTTCCTGCGTGCGCAGGTACACATCGAACAGAGCCTGGCGCCGCGCTGGCCCGAGGTGAATGCCGACGACCTGCGCCAGGCCTGGCGCGAAATCCTGCAGCGTAGCGCGCTGAGTGCGCATCACACCATCACACGCGAACAGCTGTCGGTGCGCGAGCACATGAGCATCGTGCTGCGCAAGCTGCAGGGCCGGCGCTTCGTCGAGTTTCACGAACTCTTCGACCCC
>JANNGN010000227.1:0-2244 GCA_031403895.1 Rubrivivax sp.
GTCGGCCATCACCAGGCACGATTCATCGTCCGGCAGCGCGTCGATGAAGGCCACCCGTTGCACCAGCGCAGTCGCGGCGAGCATCGTCCACGCTTCTTCCACCACCGGGCGCAAAACCACCGGCTCGGGCGTGACCGGCAGGTAGCCGGTCTGCGCACTGCTGAGCTGCAGGATGTCGTCCATCAGCGCCAGCAGGTGGCGGCCGCTGACCAGCACCTGCTCGTTCCAGGCGATCTGGCGCTCGCCCGCGCCGGGCTCCAGTTCCAGCAGTTGTGCAAAGCCCAGGATGGCGTTCAGCGGCGTGCGCAGTTCATGGCTCACGCGCGACAGGAACTGCGACTTCGCCACGTCGGCCGCCGCCGCGCGGTCGCGCTCGTGGCGCAGTGCGTCGGCCTGCTTGCGGGCGCTGATGTCGGTGTGGGTGCCGATCATGCGCAGCGGCGCGCCAGCCGCGTCGCGGCGGATGACGATGCCGCGTGACAGCACCCACTTCCAGTGGCCGTCCTTGCAGCGCACGCGGTGTTCGTTGACGTAGCTTGGCGTCAGGCTCTGGAAGTGCGCCTGGCGGTCGGCGAGCATGCGCTCGAGGTCGTCGGGGTGGGTCAGGGCGTCCAGCGCTTCGGGGTGGTCGGGCAGCTCGGTTTCGCTGTAGCCATACAGCGCGCGGCATTGCGGGCTCAGGGTCTCCACGCCGGCCTGCACATGCCAGTCCCAGACACCGTCGCCCGCGCTTTCCAGCGCCTGCTTCCAGATGCGGCTGTTCTCCTGCAACGTGGCCTCGGCCGCTTCGGCGGCCTTGCGCGCGCTGATGTCGAAGGCCATGCCGACCCGCACTTCGTGGCCGTCTTCGGCCGGCGCGGCGGCGCTGACCATGTGTACCCACTTGAGCTGCCCGCTGGCCAATTGGGCGCGAAATTCCAGCTGCAGTGCTTGTTTCGACAGCGCCGCTTCGCCGGTGGCTTTTTCCACGCGTTCGCGGTCTTCGGGGTGGCGCAGCCGATGCACCGCCTGGCCGTCGCGCAGCACCTCGTCGGGCTCGATTTCAAACAGCTCGCGCACCCCGCGGCTGATGAAGGTGGCGCGGCGTTGCCCGTCGGGCAGGATCACCACGCGATAGACCATGCCCGGCACCAGGTCGATGATCTGGCGCAGCTCTTCGCGGCTGCGGGCCAGCGCCTGGCGCGCCGCCACCCGTTCGCTGATTTCTTCCACCGTGCCTTCGTAGAACAGCACCTGGCCCTGTTCGTCGTACACAGCGTGGGCGTTTTCGCTGACCCAGATGCGTTCGCGCTTCTTGTAGCGCCAGACTTCGGATTCGAAGCCGATGACCTTGCCTTCACGCGCCAGCAGGGCCTTGAACTGCTCGCGCCGGGTCGGGTCCACGTACCACTCGGTAGCGATGTTATGCACGGCAGCCAGTTGTTCGGCTTCGGAGTCAAAGCCGTTCAGTGCAACGAGCGCCGGGTTGGCGCGTAGCTGGCGGCCTTCGGGCGACGAGCGGTAGGCGCCAATGGGCAGGAATTCAAACAGCGACGAGAAGTCGTCGCCTGTGCGGTGTCGGGGTGCCGTGTTGCCCAAGCCGCGCTCGCTCATTTCGGCAACACCGTCTCAGTCCAGCGTGACTTCGGTGCGCACCGTGCCGGCGCGGTCGGCGCTGGCGCTCAGTGCAATTGCCAGGCCGCGTGCGCCGCGCACCACCCATTCCGCGACAGCGCGGTCGCCGGTGATTTCGCGGCTGGGCAGAAAGGCCTGCAACGACGACTTCGGCGCGTGGCCTTCCAGGTGCCCGCCTTCGACCCTTTCCTTGCCGGTGACGAGGCTGGTGCCCGGCGCCAGGTGGATGTTGAAGATGGTGCCGCGCACCGTCTTGCGTTCGATCGCGCGTTTGGTCACGTAGGCCGGCAGGTAGCCGCTGTTGGCGACTGCAAAACGCACGCGCCAGGTGTCGTTGCCCAGGGCCCGCACTTCGGCGCGCAGCACCTCCAGTTTGGGCAGCGACAGGCCGATCTGCAGCAGCCAGGCCGGGAAGCGCGCGGCTTCACGTTCGCGCAGCGCGGGCGGCGGGTTGCGCCAGTAGTTCATGCGGTCCCAGCCGCCAAATTCCCCCATGCCCAGCTGCGGGTGGCGGTAGGCGTACCAGTCCACATAGGCCTTGCCGCCGCACTGTTCGTCGCTCCACTTCAAGAGCTTCAGATCGTCTTCCACCGGGTGTTCGCGATACCAGTCGATCCACTTGTAATCGGT